>CAYPOE010000307.1:0-2548 GCA_964412285.1 uncultured Eubacteriales bacterium
CTTTGTCATGTACAAATATCGCGGCTGCGGCATAGGGCGATATGCGGCGCACCACTTGCTCCAACAGCACAAGGGCAGTTGGCAGCTCAACGTCAATCCGTACAACACGGGGGCCAACGCGTTCTGGAAGCAGATCCTCGCCGAGTACAGCGAGGGTGGCGATTACGTATGGAACGAATCCAATGAGGTCTACCGCGCCGGCGCGCGCGGCGTTGTCTATTACTTTACATCGGCGTGATATACGTTTGAATATGCGTTTGAAGGAGGAGCTATGCACATCTACGATACGCCCGCACTCTACGGGCAGCACATGGGCGACCAACATCAGGACGCGTTTATGACGTTCTATCGCGAATTGTTCGCAAACTGCGACATACGCACAGTGCACGACTGCACGATCGGCGCGGGCGGTACGACGCTGCCGCTCGCGCGGCTCGGATACACGGTATCAGGTTCGGATATCAGCGACAACCTACTCGGCAAGGCGCGCGAAAACTTCGCCGCGTTTGGCTTGGAGCCATACCTCTACCACGCTGACCTGCGCCGCTTTGACGAGGGAATCCGCGCGCCGCTCGATTGCGTGATATCGACAGGCAACTCGCTGCCGCACGTGAACCTCGAAGGTGTGGAACGGTTTGTCAAAGCCGCGCACCGAGTGTTGAAGGACGGCGGCTATCTGTTCTTCGACATACGCAACTGGGATGCGATTTGGGACGAACGCCCCATCATCCACGCGATCGACCCCAAGATCATGACGGCCGACGAGCATCGGAGCGTCTACTTACTCTTCAACTGGCACGACGATGGGTCGGTGACGTTCTCGCTCGCCAACTGCTACGACAGGGCGGGCAAACACGTGAGCTGCGACGTGGTCGGCGTGCCGCCGTACTATCCGCTGCTGCGGCGCGACGTCCTTCGCGTGCTGTCGGACAATGGCTTTATGCTGTTGCGCTATGTCGATATGGACGCAGTCTGGCTCGCGCCGGGCATGGAGAAGTCGGGCAAGCGCGGCGATTTCGACGCCGACTTCGATTTGATCCAGCAGTACGGCGTGTTCGCGCGAAAGGGATAGCCTATGCGTAGAGTCTGCATCGCGCTGTCGGCGGCGCTGCTGTTGCTGTCGTCGTGCGGCAAGGACGCCGAATCGGATCGGTATGCCGACGTAGGCAGCGTCGTGTTCGACACGCCGCCGCCCGCGTCCGAGGCCAAGACGATCCCCGTACCCGAGGCCGCGTCGGCCAATGTGACCATCACCGCTCCCGCCGTCGATGCCGAGGCCGCATTGCGCGCGCTGATCCCTGCGGTCGAGGGCGGTGCGTACGACGCATGGATCAACGACGGCGATGCGGCGCAGTCGCCGCTGGATGTATTGACGTCGCCGCTGCGCGCCGTGCAGAGCGTAGACGACGCGTTGGCCATCGCGCACCGCATCGCGACCGAATACGTGCCGCGGTTGACCGAGCTGATCCCGTCAGATGCGTACTACAAGCAGCCGCGCTACTACGCGGCGGTCGGGTACGCCGAGGACGTCCCGCTCGACGACTTCATCGAGCTGCATCCCGACGCCCCCGCCGATCCCGACGACAGCCGTCTGCCCAAGTACCTGTTCGTGCGGCGTTCGGGCGAGGACGGCGACTACGCGTACGCCGCCGACGTCGGCTCGACCGCGTCGCTGCCCGCCGAACTCCTCCCGCGCGCGCTCGACGAGGTCACGCGCGTCGTCGTGTATCACACGACGTATACGTACGCATTGACCTACAACAACGACTACACCAAGGGGTATGACGGCGACACTGCGTTCGAGGTGTACGACTACCCGAGTGGACGGTACGTGGGTTCGCTGCCGCATTTGGAGACGCCCGCGCCGTTCGTATTCACGTATTTCAACGAGCCGCCCGAACACTACTACCCTGGCGTAGGTGGTCACAACATCGCGGAGTTTTTATTCTACGAAGGCAACTTCCACGACTTTGGCAACCTCGATGACGTCGAACTCGATGACGTCGAAAGAGAATAATAAACAAGCCCGCCATATGGCGGGCTGTACATATCGCAGGGTCGCGTGATCACAGGAACGCAACATTGTTTGTGATCGTGCGAACGTTTATACGTTCTTGAATAGTAGGCAGTAGCTGTGGTCGTAACCGTAGCCGTATTGCTCGGACGGTTTGCCGCTGCGCCAGTTGATCACGATCTCGCGCTGGAATCGCAGCACGCGTCCGACTGCGCGCGCGACGTCCCACGCGAGCGGCGTGAGTTCGCTGTTGCTTATGATGTTACTGACTTCGATCGCGGCGTACGCGCCTCGGCGCAGTTTTTGCGCGATGCCGTCGTAGATGCGCTCTATATCTTTCAAATAATCGTCGTACCCCGCGCCCGTCGCGGCGTACCCCGCGAACGGGTACCCGTCGTGGCCGCCCCGCGACATGTACGGCGGCGACGTCAGGCAGAAGTCGATGGGCGGCAACGGCAGCGTCGGTATATCGAACGCGCTCGCCTGTATGATGCCATCTTTGTCTTGCAGGATCGTGCGGACATACGCGACGCG
>CAYPOE010000308.1:0-2540 GCA_964412285.1 uncultured Eubacteriales bacterium
AGCACGAGCGTTACCATGTCGCCATAGGTCGACATCCACGCCGGCGCGCCGGGCAACTGATCGTCGGACTTCTTCTTTCTTGCCATAATCGAATGATCCTTTATACAAAATTACATAAATACAAAAGTAAACTTATAGTAGTAATAGCAGGAAATACCATCTCACAAACAGGCGGCCAACGGCAATACAACGACGGCCTTACGCCTCGTTGTCTGCCTCCAATTTACGGCGTTCGCCGGCGGGCAGGAAGGATACGAGTTTTTCTTCGATGATGCGGGGATTCTCGCCAGCCTGTATCGAGAGCATACCCTCGATCAGCACCGTTTTGTAGAGCAATTCGCGATCGGTCTGTTCTTTCAACTTGATGGCGATGGGCGTGCAGATCATGTTGGCGATGATGGAGCCATAGAATGTCGTGATGAGCGCCACAGCCATACCGGGACCCAACGCCGCCGGATCGGACAGATTCTTCAACATGGCGATGAGACCGATCAGCGTACCCAACATACCGAACGCAGGGCCGAGCGCGGCCATTGTATCAAATACGCCTTTATACAAGGAGTGGCGCTGTTCGATGTAATCGAGTTCCGTCTCGAGGATACCCTTGACGAGTTCGGGATCGGTACCGTCGATGATGAGCAAGATGCCCTTCTGAAGGAACGGATCACCGAGGTTCTTGACGGAATCCTCAAGGAACAGCAGACCTTCTTTACGCGCGGTATTGGCCAACTCAATGATGGTGTTGATGGCGCCCTGTATGTCGGCCTTCTTATCCGAGAATATCGCACCGGCGGCTTTGAAAGCGCCGATAAAGACGTTCAGCGGGTACGCAAGCAACGTACCGCACAATGTACCGCCTATAACGATAAATACGCTCGATGTGTCGTAATACGTAAGCAGGGGCTGACCAGCCCACAAGATACCAATGATCATGACGGCTATGCCGCCGAATAAGCCAATTACGGTAGAGATATTCATAAAGTCTGTATGCGGCTGTCGGTCTCGGGTTGTATATAAACTTGCGCTGCGCGGACGAGGTCGGTGCGGGTGGCTAAACCAGACTAACCGGGGTTGATACGCGGGTTATGTTCGATGCCCTGAGCCACTGCCCGTTTGAACGCGATGATACGTTCGACGAGTACAGGTATCTCCTCGGCGACGACGAGCTTCTTACCCGATACCATAGAAATCACAGTATCGGGTGTCTGCTCGATAAATTCGATCATTTCATGATTGATGTGCAATGTCGTACCGTTGAGCCGCGTAACCTTGATCATATATACGTCCTATACGCGCGTGGGGATATTACGAAAAATTTACTAACGCTTGAGGTTGACCAATTCCTCGACCATGGTATCGGACACCGTGATGATACGCGAGTTGGCCTGGAAGCCGCGCTGTGTGACGATCATGTCGGCGAATTCACGCGCAAGGTCTACGTTGGACATCTCCAGGATGCCTTGGAGGATCTTACCGCTGCCGCCGTAACCACCCGCTTCGTAGTACGTTCCGTCGAAACCCGTATTGTTATTGGACACATAATTGTTGCCGCCAGCTCGTTCCAATCCGTTGGGGTTGGTGAAGTTGGCCAAGATGATCTTGCCCAAGACGACGCCGTTTTCGGGAATGTTGCCGCCTTCGGTACCACCCGCATCCTCGCCGACAAACTTCGAGCCAAATCCTCGAACCGTACCATCTTTATCTATGACGACGCGATCGTATTTCTCGTTAAAGGTGCCATCATTGGGGTTGAATTTCAGGTTGACAGGCTGAAAAGCGCCGCCGTCTCTGAACACCCAAATGGGGTTGGCGTCATCACCTATATTATCCATACCCAAAAATGGACCGGCCGCAGGGTCTGTTCCGTCATAGTCGGGATCCGTGGGAGCCCATACGACACGCATACCATCGTTTGTTACGAGATTACCCAATGAATCTACATAGAAATTACCGGCACGCGTATAGTATTCCTGGAAGTCGCGAGCTGCAACATTCCTATAGTCACGTACGACAAAGAATCCGTCGCCTTCAATCATGAAGTCGGTACCAAGTTCGGTACGCTGACCGCTCGTCGCGCCGCCGAACATGATGTCAATGGTGCCGATGTTAACGCCGAGTCCAACCTGCATAGCGTTGGTACCACCCATACCTGTACCGGGCGCGCCACCTTGGAAACCTACGGGGTTACTCGAGCTGCGAATCGTCTGCGAGAAGAAATCTTTGAACACAACGCGGCTCGCTTTGAAGCCGACGGTGTTGACATTGGCGATGTTATCCGCGATAACATCCATGCGAAGCTGGTGATTCTTTAAGCCGGATACGCCGGACATCAGGGATCTAACCATATTGTGCCTCCGTTTATTTTATAATACCACATATGAAGAATATTGGCAAGTTATATTTTCATATTTTATGTTGTTGTGACGTCTTCTGGCTCTGTGGGATCCGCAGGATCCTCGGGATCTGTGGGATCCTTAACGCTTGCCGCGTCGTAGACACGCGACACCTCGAACATTTCGACCTTCTTACCGTCTACGTTC
>CAYPOE010000309.1:0-2520 GCA_964412285.1 uncultured Eubacteriales bacterium
TCCCGGCATTGTTACGATTAAAAAACTCTGCGACGGACTCGAGGTGACGCTCGGTACGTTTTTCGGGGCAGCGGCGTTCGATAGTCTCGAGCAGGAGATTGAATAACGGGCATTAGAACTCATGATCCCTCCGCATCTCCTTCTCTGTCAACAAAAAATATGCACCCTGCGCGCCGCCCACACGATCCGGCACGGGATCGTCCCACGTCACGTCGACGTGGTACTCCACGCCATCGAGTACGACGACGTTCCACGCGTGCTTCTCGCCGCGCACGCTGCCGTACTGGATGCGGCACGCAATCCCTGCCCGTTCGCACAAAATCAGGAACGCCTCCGCGTAACCCGTGCAAATCGCGCTGCCGTACGCGAATACGCCCTGCGCATTCGTGATGTACTGCGGCAGCGCGTCGGGCGCGTAGTCGTACGCCGCACTGTCGAACGCCACGTGGTCGACGATCCAGTCGTGGATCGCGCGGAGTTTGTCGCGCTGCGACATGCCGCGCACGAGCACTTCGTCCAATACACCGTCGACGGTCTCCCAGAGTTCATCGTAGTACGCGAGGGTTTCCTCGAATTCGCGCGGCTGATCGTATTTGTACAACAGCCGCGTCACATCGCCGTACGCGACGCCGAAGTACGGCAGCACGAGTCCGTCGGTCAGCACAGACGGATCGAGTGCGCGCACGACGTCAACGTCGCGGATCGGATTGCCCGCGAGATACAGCAGCCGCAACGGTTTCCCCGCGAGCGGCGACAGATCTGTCACGCGGTTGTCAGGGATGTATACGTACTGCAACCGCGACAGCGCGGACAGCGGCGACAGGTCGGCGATGCGCTGCCCGCCCATGTACACGCCCATCAGGCGCGGGTACTGCTCAACGCCCGTGAGATCCGCGACGGCGCCGCGTAAGTTCGCGTCGCGCAGATCGAGGTAGTACGTGAAAAATAGCTTGTTGAGCCGCAATTCGCCCTCGGATACGCCTGCGAGGCCGTGTGCGAACGCGGATAATGTTGGATCGGGAAAATATGCCATCGTGCGTATGTGTAACTTGCCGTTGGCTTTGTCGTATGTGTAAACAAAGTTAAACAACTCATGCAACGCCGTAGCGGGCAGGTACACGCCGCCGCCGCGTACGATGGGTGCGCGCGACAGCGCAACGTCCTCGCCGTACGACCACGCCGTCGCACGGTCGACCGCGCATTCGACGATCTTGCAGTCACCGTCGGTCACGTACACGACGACGTCGCCGTCTGCATCGGCATCGGCGTCAGCATAGATGTACGCCCTGAATCCCAGCGCGTCGAGCGCGGACTTCGCAGGTAAATACGGCACGCCGTCCGATACCCACACGGGTGCGTCGAGCGTAACCGCCGCGCCGTCGATATACAGCGCAACGTCGGACTTGGCCGCCGCCGTACCACCTGTACATACGATTACCAATACAAGAACCAGCGCAATTCCCCGAATCTTCATATTATTATGATTGTGCGCCGTAGGGGACGGGTCTCCCGTCCCGTGGACGACCACAACATTCGCCCGTGGGATCTGTTGAAACCATTCGGTCGATGCGTGGATCTGTTGAAACCATTCGCCCGTGGCGTGGATCCACGTGGATTTAGACCGTGGTACGGATCCACGGGGGTGTTGGTGGGAATCCACGGGGGTGTTGGTACAGATCCACGGGGGTGTTGGTGGGAATCCGCGGGCGGGGAAACCCCGCCCCTACAGGATCTCCCTTACCCCATCATCGGTTTGTGCAACGTACACCGACGGTGCGTACCCGATTGCCTTGGTATAGCCGTCCGTTACATGCTGCGTATACGCGTCGACGCTGTCCTTATGCACGATCGCCACCGCGCAGCCGCCGAACCCGCCGCCCGTCATGCGCGCGCCGAGTACGCCCTCGCATTCGAGCGACAGCGATACGACGGTATCGAGTTCCACGCCCGTGACCTCGTACAGGTCACGCAAGGACGCGCCGCTCTGCGTCATGAGTGCGCCGAACGTCGCGAGTTCACCTGCGCGGAGTGCCGTCACCGCGTCGGCGACGCGGCGGTTCTCGTCCATGACGTGGTACGCGCGATTCTTGAGGATCGCGTCGTCAAACGTCACGCCCGCCGCTTCGACCGCCGCTACGGTCGTGTCGCAGAGCTGCTGAATCGGCAGCTTGCGCTGTATGATCTCGAGCGCGGCCTCACACTGGCTGCGACGCTCGTTGTACTGCCCCGCCGTCAGCTTATGCTTCTTATTCGTATTCGTGATCACGATGCGATAGTCGCCGAGTACGAGCGGGATGTGCTCGAACCACAGCGTCGCACAGTTGATGTGTACCGCGTGGTCGCGCTTGCCGTTGGCCGACGCGAACTGATCCATGATGCCGCAGTTGACGCCGACGAAGTTGTTCTCGGCCTTCTGGCTGATCTGTGCGAGTTTCACGCGGTCGAACCCATTTGACCCAGTCGCACCCGTGTAGTCATTGTGGAACGTGTTGATGATGTACGCGGTGCAGACCTCGTACG
>CAYPOE010000310.1:0-2507 GCA_964412285.1 uncultured Eubacteriales bacterium
TAAGATGCGCGGGGTACTCGTATTGTCCTTTACAGTCGGCGTGTTCTCGCTGATGTTCTGCATCTCTGCGCTTTTGATGGCATTGAACATCGGGCTGTTGGGTATCAAGGTATAATTCCGTAACAATTCCGTAACACCGCGGTAAGGAATAACCATGCCAAACTACGTTGTCTTGGGTTTACTACTCCTATGTATCGCGGCGAGCGTATGGGGCATACGCCGGTATCGGGTATGCCCTACGCGCGGAGTCCGCGTTATGGTCACGCTGTGCGTGACTGCAACTGTCGTCGTCGCCTTGCTGCTGCTGTTTTGGTATGTGGCGACTTGGTTGCTCGTACAAGGAATCGACTGATTGATTCGCGCTTCGATTACTTATCGCCCATCGACTTGATGGCCCCGAGACCGTCGCGGCGCTGCGTGATCGACGGCGAGCCGTAATACTGCACTGAACCAATGCCCGCCAATGTGATGTCGAGCGTATCGGTCGCCCAAACCGTCGTCGTACCCACGCCTTCAGCGTCAACGATGACATTCTTGCACTTGAAGTTGCGCAGGTCGGCGCTGCCTACGCCCTGCATGGAAAAATTCAGGTTGTCGGCCGAGCCGTTGACGAGCAGCGTACCTACGCCTTCGTGGTATATGACGACGTCCTTCATAGCAAAGTCTACGGATACGCGTGATACACCCATGTTGGTGAAGTCGAGCGTGTCGCCCACGATCTGCCCGTCGCAGTCGACGGAGACGACGCCCTCGATGTTGAGGTTGGTCAGTGCGCCCACGCCGATGCGAATCTCGCAGCGTACATTGGCGGGCAGTACACGCGTCTGTGTGATCGTGAGTTCGCCGCTGCTGTAGTTGATGTCGAACGCCTCGCGCAGTCCGTCGTTGAGCGTAAACGTCACGCCGCTGCCGCCCGGCACGAGTGTGAGCCTGGGCGATGTGATGGATCCTCTTACCGAGGAATATCGCGCGTCATAGCGCAGAGCCGTGACCTCGCCGTAGGATTCTTCGATCGTCGTGACCTCACCGTACGTGATGTTGCCATACATAAAGCTGCCGAATCGTGCGCAGCCGAACAATACGCCGCATACCGCCACAATGACTACCATGCCCAAACCGTACCGCTTCATTTTGCCTCCGTCTATTTGTTTGAATGCGTCAAAGAATGTGAGTGCCGTATACATACCCAGCAAGCCGAACATCGCGAGCAAGATCGTCTTGCCGAGATCCGCGCCGTTGCTGTTGATGATCGCCGAGTCCCCGTACAGCAGGTAAATCAAGGATGAGTAGGCGAATATCATGATGAATTCACCCGCGATGAGTGCGACCATACGGTTGAACTTGGGTACATATTGTGCGGCAAAGGCTGATATACCCCAGCCCGCGCCGTAGAGTGTGAAGAAGAATGCGACGACTGCCAACAGTATGCATACGCCATCCCACCCGAACGTGATGTTGTCGAATTGCAGGCCGGCAAAGATGTTGTGTTGCGAAACGGCGGTCGCGTAGACCATGCATACGACTGTCATCACGATGATGTAGACCACTGTCGTACCCATGTAGTACAGCAGCAGCGACCCCAGTCGCTTGGATGGCGACAGCGGTAGTGCGCGCAAGTAGTCGTTGCGCGAGTTGTGCAGTGTGGCGACGGCCGCGATGCCGCGTCCGACGTGCAGCAGAAATGTGCAGCAGAACGCGCCAATCGAGATACCGCCGAAGGTGACGAATACGACGTATCGCGCGCCGAACCCCGTAGTCGTCCATCCGACGATGGCCGAGAAGATCAGGATCGCAACGACGGCCAACAGGGATACGAACAAGAAGGTCCTGTTGCGTTTATATTCTGCATAGAGTGAAATATTCATGATGCCTCCGAAACCATAGACTGATTTATAAACTGAACAGTTCGCGATACTGTTGCGTGATGCCGATGCCGCGTTCCTCACGCAATGTCTCGGCGTTGGCCTGTTTGATGATGCGGCCTTGATCCATATAGAACGCCTCGTCGAGCGCGGGTTCGACCTCGTTGACGAGGTGCGTGGAGAGCAGCATGGCCGCATTGTCGGCCATATGCTCCATGATGACGGCCATGATACCTTCGCGCGTCATGATATCCAGATTGGCCGTAGGCTCATCGAACAGGTAGAGTTTCGCGGGGCGCGCGAGATTCAGCGCAATGTGTACCTTCATCTGTTCACCGCGCGACATCTTGATACGATTCGTCGATACGCCGAGCCGACGCGTGATCGCGTAGAATCGATTCACATCATAGTGCCCGTACGCCTTTTGCATAAACCGCGCGGCCGCCTCGCCCGTCATGCTCCACGGCATACGCGGCACGTCGGGGATGTACACGATGTGTTCTCGAGACTCCGGCACGCACGCCGCCCCATCGAGACAGACCGTGCCCTCATCGGCGGGCAAGAGTCCCGCCATGAGTCGCAGCAGCGTCGTCTTGCCGCTGCCGTTGGGGCCGAGCAATCCGTAGATGCGCCCGCCCTCCAAGG
>CAYPOE010000311.1:0-2489 GCA_964412285.1 uncultured Eubacteriales bacterium
CTGGTCATTGCGCACCGCGGCGCGCTGTGGCTTGACATCACGGCGCGCGGGAAGAGACATGTGAACACAGTCAGCGGCACCATGATGCATAAGCACATGCGCATCGCGACCGAGTAGACCGTGCGGAAGCCGTCCATGTCGCGCTTGCCGAAGTATTGGCTCATCATGAGCGATATACCGCCGCCCACGCCACCGATGAACATGCCGATGAAGATCGTGAGGGAGTTCGCGAGTTCGACGCCCGCGAGTTCGGCCTCGCCGAGTGAGCCTACCATGATGTTGTCGAGCATGTTGACGCTCACGGATAACAGGCTCTGCAACGTGATGGGCAACGCGATTTTGAGTAGCGTCGTATAGAACGCCCTTTCATTCGAGAAAATGCGCGAAAATGTGCGTTTCATGCTATCTCCTGACTCTGCCGCTGCCGTCGCCGCCGACCAATCGCTCAATCTCGGCTTTGGTCGTGTAGTTGAAGTCGCCGTGCATACTGTGTTGCAGACAGCTCGCCGCCGTTGCGAACTCGAGTCCGCTCTGCGGATCGTAGCCGCGCAGCGTCGCGTAGATGAGTCCCGCGCCAAACGAGTCGCCGCCGCCGACGCGGTCGACGATGTGTACGTCGTAGGTCTTGCTGTAGTAGCACTCGCCGCCCGTGTAGAGCATACCCGCCCACTTATTATCGTCCGCCGACACCGACGTACGCAACGTGATCGCGACGGTCGAGAGTCCGAAACGTTCGGCCAGCTGCGCGGCGACGTCGCGGTACCGTGCGGTATCGAGTGTGCCGTCGGTCACACTTGTGTCTGCGTGGATCCCGAACACGTCGGATGCATCTTCTTCGTTGGCAATGCACAGGTCGACATGCGGCATGAGTCCCGACATCACGGCACAGGCCTTGTCGCGACTCCAGAGGTTCTTGCGATAGTTGACGTCGCAGCTCACCATGACGCCCTTGGCTTTACAAACCGCGAGCGCCTCGGCGCAGACTGCGGCCGCCCCATCGGAGAGTGCAGGGGTAATGCCCGTGAAGTGGAACCACGCCGCACCGTCGAGGATCGCGTGCCAGTCGAGCATACCGGGTTCTATCTCGGATATCGCCGAGTGGGCGCGGTCGTAGAGTACGGTCGACGGACGTTGCGACGCGCCGTACTCATAGAAGAAGATGCCCATGCGGTGTCCGCCACGCGCGATGCGCGACGTATCGACGCCAACGCCGCGCAAGGTATGAATCGCGCGATCGGCGATGGGGTTGTTGGGTAGACGCGTGACGTAGGCCGCGTCTACGCCGAGCATGGCGAGCGATACCGCGACGTTGGCCTCGGCACCGCCGTATGTAGCGTCGAGCGTGTTCGACTGTATCAGGCGCAATCTGTCAGGCGGCGACAAGCGCAGCATGAGTTCACCGAATGTTACGACCCTCTGATTCATATGTGCCTCCGATGTAAGATCAATAGATATGTCACGGCGCTTCTTCGCGTCTTTGGTTATTCTTCTTATTATTGAAGACTTATTATTGAAGACTTATGGAAGAATGCCGATTTCTTTGTAGTATTTCTGTGCGCCGGGATGCAGCGGCACGTGCAATCCCTGTACGGCATTGTGTGCGTCAAGCTCTGCACCCTTGGGATGCAGCGACGTCAACGTGCGCTGATTCTCGAAGATCGCCTTGGTGAATCGGTATACTACGTTATCGGGTACATCTTTGCGCGCGACCAACGCGGCTCTGACTGCAATCGTGGATATTTCATTGAACATACCCCCGTACGTGCCTACAGGGATCGTATATTGGACATAATATGAATAGGCACTCGTGAGCTGCGCAATCTTATCGGGATCGATGGATAGCACGAGCATAGGCCCCTTGAACGACAGCTCGTATATCGACGAAGTGGGCGCGCCCGCCGTGATGCAGAACGCGTCGATCTCACCGCGCTCAAATGCCTCGACGGACTCGTCGAGCGACAGGTTGTACGGCTCGATGTCATCGAAGCCCATGCCGTGTACCTCGAGGATCTGCCGTGCATTGGATTGAGTACCACTGCCTACGGTGCCTACAGCTACGCGTTTATCGCAGAGATCGGACACGGACAGGATACCGCTCGTGGGATTGACTACGATTTGGCAGGCCTCGGCATATACCGTGCCGATCGCGGCGACGTTGGTTACGGGGTTATCGGTGACCGCCTGTTCGCCGCTATATGCATGATCCAACGCATCGTTCTGCACGAGCGCGACGTCCGCCGACTTCTGGGCGAGTAGCGTGAGGTTTTCATTAGAACCGCCCGTGGGTTTGACGTCGAATGTGATCTCAGGCCGGGCGGCGGTGATGGTCTGCGCCAACGCTACACCATACGGAAAATATGTACCTGATACGCTACCCGTAGCCAACACGAGTCTGGCCGACGCATTACAACCCGACAGCGCCGCTATCATCACCATCGACAGCAGCAAGCAAAATAAGCGTATCTTCATTAAAATAGACCCCCGGAGCA
>CAYPOE010000312.1:0-2477 GCA_964412285.1 uncultured Eubacteriales bacterium
TCCGCATATACATAGCGCTCGCGGACAACGATCCTGAAATTATGATTCTTGATTCATCCTATGACGACAATGCCGTCAACTATACTTTATCACAAATCGCGCACATAAGCAAGTGTAAGACCTGCGTATGTCGCATCAAACGGATAAACATACAAAATATACAAATTCACTTGTATTGATTAGTATTGATTTCATAGGTTACATGTGATACAATATCAGCGTATTATGAACATCGCTACAAAACTCGCATGACACCCAAACTACAAAAACCAGGAGGCCGCATGTCTCGCAAAAACTTAGTCTTTTTTGGTATCGATAGCCTGCGCCGCGACCACATGTCGCTGTACGGCTACGACCGCCTGACCACGCCGCACATCGATAAATGGGCACAGGACGCTACAGTATTCACACAGTGCTTCTCGCCCAACATCCCCACATCGTCGGGTTACTCGGCTATGCTCACGGGTACTGACCTGTTCACCAACAGCGTCGTCGCACTGCGTCACCAAGGCGACTACGCGCCGGGTACCGTCACGCTGGCTGAAGCGCTGCGCAAAGAGGGATACGATACAACCTGCATCGGTTTCGGCGGCAACGTCGCTTCGCGCGGTTTCGACCGTTATATCGAGTTTTCGGGCTGGGGTTCGTTGGCCGAGGGTCGTTCGCCCAAAGCCGAAAACCTCAACGCGGTAGCCATCCCCGAACTCAAGCGCATGGCTGCACAAGATAAGCCGTTCTTCTTATTCCTGCGCCACATGGATCCGCATTCGCCGTACCTGCCGCCCGCACCGTACGAGCGCATGTTCTATGACAAGAACGAGTTCGACCCCAACAACCATTCGTGCGATAAGATGTACGCGTTCAAGCCGTTCATCGATTACTTCGTATCGTGGATGCCCAAGGGTCTCAAGGACGCAGACTACTTGATCGCACAATACGACGGCGCCATCGCGTACATGGACGCTTGCATTCAGAACATACTCACGACGATCCGCGACCTCGGCATCGAGGACGAGACCCTCGTCGTATTCACCTCCGACCACGGTGAGACACTCAACGACCACGACTGCCTCTACGACCACCACGGCCTGTATGACTGCACATTGATGGTGCCGTTCGCGCTCAAACTGCCCGGCGTAACCAAGCCCTTACGCGACGCTTCGGTCGTACAGCTCACCGACGTCATGCCGACGGTTCTTTCCATACTCGGTATCGACGCGGGCGTCAAGTTCGACGGCCGCGACCTCACGCCGCTCATGCACGGCAAGACAGTCGAGCAGCGCCCCGAGATCTACCTCACAGAATGCACATGGATGCGCAAGAACGGCTGGCGCACACCCGAGTGGAAGTACATCGAAGCCAAGGAACCTGACTTCCACTGGAAGCCCGCTGTCGAGTTGTACAACCTCATCGACGACCCCGAGGAGTACAACAACCTCGCCGAGTCCGATCCCACGACCTGCGCGTACCTCAAGGCACGTATGGACGCACACATCGCGGCGCGCAAGGCCGCCACAGGCAACGACAATCCGATCGACACCAACCTCAACTGGTGCGGTCACGGCAAGCCGTTCGCGTCGTCCGAAGAGGCATACGAGACGCTGCATATCGGCGACGTCGGCGCTGCAATCAAGTTGCAGGCCGGTGAAGACGACAAGTAAGTAAACCCCCTTATCGAGCTACCAACCATCAGCAAGGCGCCGAAACGACATCGCTGATGGTTGGCGCTATTATTATTTATTCTATATTCTATCATGGATAAGAACATGGATAAGAAATTGCGAGTTGTAGTAGTAGGGCAAGGCCATATCGGCAAGTTACACGCGCGGCTCTACCAAGGCTTTGCGCATACGGAGTTGGTCGGCGTATGCGACGTCATCGCGCCGCGTGCCGACGAGGGTGCAGCCGCGCGCGGCGTCAAAGCGTACTACGACGCCGAAACCATGTACGACGAGGTCAAGCCCGATCTCGTGAGCGTCGCGACGGGCGGCTGGGAATACGCGTCCGATCACTATGCGCCGACGATGCAGGCGCTGTCGCGCGGCATACCTGTGCTCTGCGAGAAACCCATTTGCAACGAGATCAGTAAGGCGCGCGAGATGGTCGCGCTGGCCAAAGAGAAGGGCGTGCCGTTCGGCATCGACTTCAACCACCGCTTCACGCCCGTCGCGTTCCAAGCGGGCAAGTGGCTCGGCGACGACAGGCTGGGTGAGATCTTATTCTGCAATATGGCGCTCTGGATCGGCAAGTTCGGTTCGTTCGAGTCACCGTACTATCACCTCAAGGCGCTCAACCCACACTCCGTCGACATGATGCGCCACTACTGCGGCGAGATCACGCACGTGCAGGCATTCGCTAAGATCGCGTCGGGGCGCGACATCTACTCGACGGCGAGCATCGACATGCAGTTCGAGAGCGGCGCAGTCGGACACCTGACCTCGAGCTACGACATTGCGCGCGGCCATCCCATGGAGCGC
>CAYPOE010000313.1:0-2443 GCA_964412285.1 uncultured Eubacteriales bacterium
TCTCTATTGTGACTATTTGATCAAGCGCAAGAAGTCGGCGACCGATATTTTGTTGCTCGTGGGGTATATCATTGCGGGCGTCGTACTGACTGTCGGCGCACTGTTTCTGTTGCCGTATCTCGGCTCCTTCTTTTTATTGCCCATCGTGGGTATCTGGTACGGGGTTGTGTACTTCTCATCCATGCTCAACGTGGAGTTCGAGTATATCCTGACCAATGGCGAACTCGACGTGGACAAGATTGTCTCACGCAAGCGTCGCAAGCGCGTCGTCACGGCCAACGCCAAGGAGTTTGAGATTTTTGCGCCCAAGTCCGACACGTACAAGTCGTGGTTCGGCAACCGCGAGCTTCAAACCATCGACTGTTCGGCCAATCCCGACGGCGACGACATCTACTTCGCCGTGTTCCCGTATCAGAACAAGCGCGTGCTACTGCTGTTCAACCCGACCCAGCGTATGCTCGACGAGTTCAAGAAGTACACGCCGCGCAACGTGTTTCATTTAGAGTAATTTCGAGTAAGCTCTATTCACATAGCCTATGAGAGTACTGACCAAACAGGACATCATCAACGTTGAGCGCGACGTCATGGCGCGGTACGCCGTACCCGAGCTGCTCATGATCGAACATGTCGCGATACAGGCCGCCGACTACATCACGCAGCAGTACAACCGCCGTAGCGTAGGCGTCTGCTGCGGCGGCGGCAACAACGGCGCGGACGGCTACGCGCTCGCACGCATCCTGCATACGCGCGGCGTGGACGTAGTTGCGTATGCCGTATCGGACAAGCGCGGAGATATGTGCGATACAATGCACAATATGGCACACGCATTGGGTATCGTGTGCGCACAGATTGACGACATACTGCGTCGCGACGTCATCGTCGACGCAATGACAGGGTACGGGTTTCGCACGCCTTTGCAGAAGGAGTTACATAAGAGCATCGTACATATCAACGACACCGCGACCCATAAGCCTGTGATCGCGTTGGATATGCCGTCCGGCGTCTGTTGCGACACGGGCGCGGTCGACGATGTTGCCGTCAGGGCTACAGATACGCTGACCGTGTACTACCCCAAGTACAGCGCATACGCTGCGCCTGCCAACGCGTATTACGGCAATGTCACGGTGCTGTCGCCGCCGATTCCGTACGATGCGCTCGAACGCGATGGCGCATTGGATCATGCGCCGCTGCTGCTCGACTGCTCGACTGTCGCACAGATGCTGCCGCGCGACGACGTCAATCTGCATAAAGGTACGCGTCGGCTTGCCGTGATCGGCGGCTCGGCACAGTACACGGGTGCGCCGCTGCTGTCGGCGAGCGCGGCGATGCACAGCGGCGCGGGATACGTGACGCTCTGTGTGCCGCGCTGTATCGCCGACGGCGTGCGCCACGTCGTACCCGAATGCGTCGTCGTACCGTGCGAGGACGACGGTGGGTGCATCGTCGACCAGGATACGCTTGTGCATATCGCGAATCGACACGGCGCAGCGGCGTTCGGCATGGGATTGGGATTGTCCGACGTTGGACGAGCTTTGCTCGAGCGGCTGATCACGCAGTGCGAGGTACCACTCATCCTCGACGGCGACGCGCTGACGCTGCTCGCGCGGGATGTGTCGGTATTATATGACGCAAAATGTGCAATCCTAGTCACACCACATGCAATGGAATGCGCGCGACTGACAGGCTACGCGCTCGAGTATGTGATGGCAAACCGTATACAAGTTGCGTCAGAGTTGGCAAAAACATATACTATAACAGTCGTATTGAAGGGTGCGAATACCGTGATCGCCCACCGCGACGGCGTGTATGTCAACACAACAGGCAACAGCGGGATGGCGACGGCGGGCAGCGGCGATGTACTCGCGGGCGTCGTGGGCGCATACGCGTGTGCGGTGCCGCCGCATGATGCGGCGGCAGCTGCCGCGTACATCCACAGCTTCGCGGGCGATCTGTTGCGCCGTACGCGTCCACACTATCTCGCCACCGACCTTGTCAACATGCTATCATCCGCCGAGCAGCAGCTCATGAGTCACAAGCCTTAGAACGTTAGAACTCTATCTGTTAGAACTCTATTTGTAAGTATGACAAACTTAACTCGCACATACGCGGAGGTTTCCATCGATGCGCTATACCACAACCTGAGCGTCATACGCAGGTTCACAGACGCCAAGATCATGGCTGTCGTCAAGGCTGACGCATACGGTCATGGCGCAGTGGAACTGTCGCGCATACTCACGAATAATGGCATAGACTACCTCGGCGTCGCGTGCATCGACGAGGCGTTGCAACTGCGCAAGGCGGGTATCCATGGGTCGATCCTCGTGCTCGGCTACATGCCGCCCGATAATGCGGTCGACGACGTACTGCACGACTTTTATGCTTGCGTCTATAGCTTCAGCGGCGCCAAAGACATTAGCAACTCCGCGCTACGCATAGGCAAATC
>CAYPOE010000314.1:0-2440 GCA_964412285.1 uncultured Eubacteriales bacterium
ACAAGCCGTACAAGAAGTGTGCGGTCACGATCGGCGACGTGCTCGGCAAGTATCACCCACACGGCGACCAGTCGGTCTACGACGCGCTCGTGCGTATGGTGCAGGAGTTTTCGCTGCGGTATCCGCTCATCGACGGGCAGGGCAACTTCGGCTCGGTCGACGGCGACGCACCCGCCGCGCACCGTTACACCGAGGCGCGTATGGCGCGGCTCGCGGGTGAGATGCTCACCGACATCGAGAAGGATACCGTCGACTTCATGCCCAACTACAACGAGGAGGAACTCGAGCCGACGGTGCTGCCGTCGCGGTTCCCCAATTTGTTGTGCAATGGATCGAACGGCATCGCGGTCGGTATGGCGACGAACATCCCGCCGCACAACATCGGCGAGGTCATCGACGCGGCCGTCGCACTCATCGACAATCCGCTGCAGGAGGTCGACGAACTCATGCAGTACATCCACGGCCCCGACTTCCCGACCTACGGCCATATCTTGGGCACGTCGGGCATTCGTTCGGCGTACCGCACGGGGCGCGGGTCGATCACGGTGCAAGCCAACTTGAATATCATCCCTGGGACGGATAAAGAGCATACGCGCATCATCGTCGACCAGCTGCCGTACATGACGAACAAGGCGCGCATCGTCGAACGCATCGGCGAACTCGTCAAAGAGAAGCGCATCGAGGGGATTCACGCGCTGCGCGATGAGTCTGACCGCACGGGTATGCGCATCGTGATCGAGTTATCGCGCGGCGCGAACCCCGAGGTCGTCAAGAATCGGCTGTTTGCGTACACGCAGCTGCGCGACACGTTCAACGTCATCATGATCGCGCTCGTCAATCGGCAGCCCAAGGTGCTGAATCTCAAAGAGCTGCTGTCCGAGTACGTCAAGCACCAGCGCGAGATCGTCGAGCGGCGCTGTCGCTTTGAACTCAAAAAGGCGCAGGAGCGCGCGCATCTCTTAGAAGGATTGCGCATCGCGATCGATCACATCGACGAGGTCATCGCGCTGATCCGCGCGAGTTACAACAACGCCAAAGAACAGCTCATGGAGCGGTTCGGGCTGTCGGAAGTGCAGGCGCAGGCGATCCTCGATATGCGTTTGGCGCGGCTGCAGGGTCTCGAGCGCGAGAAGATCGAAGATGAGTTGCGGGTACTGGGCGAACGCATCGAGTACCTGACGCAGGTGCTGGCCGACGTGCCGACGCAGATGGGCATCGTGCGCGCGGAATTGCTCGCGATTCGCGAGCGATACGCCGACGAGCGGCGCACGCTGATCTGCCCCGACGACGAGGAACTGGCCGACGAGGATCTCATCCCCGACACGCAGTGCATCATCACGCTGACGCGCTACGGCTATATCAAGCGGCTGCCCGCCGATACCTACAAGGCGCAAAAGCGCGGCGGCAAGGGCGTCGCGGCGTTGTCGACGCGCGAGGAGGACGGCATCATGCAGCTGCTGACCGCGCGTACGCACAGTCGGCTCATGCTGTTCACCGAGAGTGGGCGCGTGTTCATGATCAAGGCGCACCGCGTACCCGAGTCGTCGCGTACGGCGAAGGGTACTGCGATCGTCAATCTGCTGCCCGTCAACGAAAAACTCACGACGGTACTTGCGCTCGACAACGATGATACAGGCGACTGCGTACTCGTGACGGCGGGCGGGCTGATCAAGCGCACCGAGCTGTCGGCGTTCCGCAACATCAACCGCAATGGACTGCGTGCCATCATCTTACGCGAGGGAGATAAGCTGCTGCGCGTCATGCGCGCGGAGAACGACCCCGATATATTGGTCGGCACGAATACAGGGCGCACGATCCGCTTCAACATCGGCGAACTCCGCGGCCTCGGGCGTGCGAGCATGGGCGTCAAGGCGATGACGCTGCGCGAAGGGGAGCGGCTCGTGGGTGCGACGCTCGTCGACGATGCGCGCGACGTGCTGCTCGTGAGTGAGAACGGCATCGGTAAGCGCGTCGTGCAGAGTGAGTTCCGCGTGCAGAAGCGCGGCGGTCTCGGTCTGGTGAGCTACAACGTGACGGAGCGTACGGGCGCGGTTGCGGGATTGTGTACCGTGGCCGACGGCGAGGATCTATTGCTCATCACATCGGACGGCAATGTGATCCGCACCGACGCGGCCGGCGTGTCGCAGCTCGGGCGGTACGCGAGCGGCGTCACGCTCATGCGCATGGACGATGGCGTCAACATCGTCGACGTCGAGACCGTCGCCGCCGAACCTGTCGCCGACGCGGCAAATGAGGCTACGGTAGATGAATTGCGCGGCGATTCCGAAAAGTAGAACAAGCAAAAATGGGGGTATCCTATGTCTATCACCATCAAAACCGCACATAATATCAATGAGGAGTGTGATATTATGCAGACATACTATGTCTTGGTACATGACGATGACGACGGTCTATGGGCGGAAGTGCTTAATTTACCAGG
>CAYPOE010000315.1:0-2421 GCA_964412285.1 uncultured Eubacteriales bacterium
CCTGCACGATGAGTACGCCGACGACGGCGATGGTCATGACGAACAGCACGGTCGGGAACGTGATCGCACGGGAGATGGCCTCGGAGATGGCTTGTTGCCTTTCGTAGTATTCGCTCAACGCCTTGAATACATTGTCGAGGTTGCCTGTCTGCTCCCCGATGCGCAACATGCGTACCATATACGCCGGAAATGCCTCGGCCGACTCGAACGCTTCGGCCACAGGCTCACCCATGATGATGCGTTCGGACACGTTCTCCAATATTTGCCTGACGTCATCGTTGTGCTCATCGTCCATGAGCAAACTCAAGCCCTCCTCGTACGATATGCCTGCATTGGCGATGAGGTGGAGCTCCATGCATAACGAGGAGATATACTCGTTGCTCAATACACCGCGTTTCTTCATTGTGCCTCCTTAAATAAACATCGTGACGCCCTATACTTATTTGCACCATCTTTATATACGTTAATATTCATACTTCGCCGTATAATTCTTACCGTCGCCGATGAACTCCATGATCTTGGGATCCTGCTTGCTCGACGATGCAAATGTAGGATCCATGAGCTTCCACTCTTTTCCATCGAAGTAGACGACGCCTTCGATCCATCCGCTCTCTTTCGTATACACATTGAGCCACGCGTGATACGTCGTACCTGCGTACCCCACGACCAAACGCGTCGGAATGTCTTGACTGCGCAGCATGGACGCCATCAGCGACGCATAGTCAAAGCAGATGCCCGTCTTGGCGTCGAGGATCTTATCGACATCGGGTACATAACCACTCTGCACGGTCTGCGCCTTCTGCTTATCGTAGGTCAGGTTGTTGATGACATACTCGTAGACGACCTTGATCTTATCCAAATCCGTCTTTGCACCTGCCACGAGTTCGTTGCCCTTCTGCACGACCTTGCTCGTCGATTGGTAATTCACATATTGGTTGGGACGAATGTAGGGCGCATACTCGCTCGACAGTGTGACCTTGATGTCCTTGCTCAACAGTACGGCGTACTTGGTATCCTGTGTGTTTTGGTATACGCCGACTTTATACGTGCCGTTGCCGTCTGTAAACGGGAAGGTTTCGTAGTTGCCGTTGGTGTTGAGATCATAGGTGTAGTTAATATTATCGGGTGTTGCGATCATGACCTTGAGTCGCGAACTGGATGTGCCTGTATACTTCACCATGATGTAGCCATCTTGCGTATTGGACGCATCTATGACCGCGCCCTTGTCCTGATACATGACTGTACCATCCGCCGACGGCATGGCCGCCAAGGGTACAGGCAGGTCAGGTATGACGATATTGGCCGCGTTGGCTATGCCGATCCACGGTGCAAACATACCGATCAGCATCACGGCGATGATCAGGTATACTGTATGCCTTGTATCAATGATTCTCACAATTCCCATAACCATGACTCCTTTACTGCATTCGAGTGCGATCCCTATAACCGTTTATACCACTCGTGCGTTACAACACGGTTACAAAGAACACATGTTCCTATGTTACTAAAAGTACCAATATTACCAAAGATTGAGAACGGCAGACAAAAGTAGTTCGCATTAAATTATATCACATTTTTCCGTTAGACTCAACATCTATTTCACCTAACACTGTCGAAAACCAATCGGCAGCCGGATATACCTATATACCGCCTATCCGTGTTTTATGCATGAACGTTGCGCACAGACAAGCAATCATGATATAATGGAGTATAGTTTATGATGCAAAAGGGTTTGTTCCTATGACGATTTATATAAAGACATTGGGCTGCAAGGTCAACGAGGCCGAGAGTGAGGCGCTGCTGTCGCGGTTCGCGGCGGTAGGATTCGCCGTAGTGTCGACGTGTGCCGACGTAGCCATACTCAACACGTGCAGCGTGACGGCAGTCGCCGACAAAAAGACGCGTGCCAGCTTGAGGCAACTCCGCCGCGACCATCCAGACGCACTGCTCGTCGTGACAGGCTGTTTCAGTCAACTGCGTCCGCACGACGACGTGCTGTCGCTCGCCGACCTCGTGTACGGGTCACAGGACAAGCTCGCCATCGTCGACGACGTACTGCACCGCGTGGGTATGACGCAGATGCAGGGCGTACCGTCGTGGTACAACGGGCGTACGCGCCCTACGATCAAGATGCAAGACGGCTGCAACTGCTTCTGCGCGTACTGCGTGATTCCCTATGCCCGCCCTGCACTTCACAGTATGCCATTATCTGATATTGTGCGACAGGCGCAGGACTACGCGGCGGCGGGCGCACAAGAAGTCGTACTCGCAGGCATCAACCTGTCGCTGTACGACGATGGCGGCCGCGGACTCATCGATGTGCTTGAGGCCTTGTCGAACTACACCGATATGCCGCGGATACGCGTAGGTTCAATCGAACCCATCGCGTTCACCGATGCGTTTGTCGAGCGGTTGGCGCAT
>CAYPOE010000316.1:0-2377 GCA_964412285.1 uncultured Eubacteriales bacterium
TGGTAGCGCTCAATGTGCGCAATAAGGCTCTGTATGCCGGAAAGGGTGTGACTCATGCTTAAGAACTTTTGCGTCATGAAGTATAAGAAGACCTACTTCATCATCTCGATTATACTGATTTTAGTTTCGATTGCTTCGTGGATCTTTCAAGGGTTGGTGCTTGACATCGACTTCACGGGCGGCACGACGATGTACATCGCGACCGGCGTCGATACCGATGTAAACCGCATCACAGACATCGTCAGCGAATCTACGGGTACGCGCCCGTCGTCGGTACAGCGTTCGGGTAACAATGGCGACGAAGTCGTCATCAAGATGCTGGAGATTGACTCCGAGACGCGTCAAAAGTTGTTCGACGCCATCGCCAAGGAGTACAACCTCACACAAGACGCCTTGCTGTCTGCAGAGAATGTCAGCCCGACCGTCGGTCGTGAGTTGCAGGTCAGCGCAATCTGGGCAGCGGCGATTGCCGTCGTACTGATGCTGCTCTACATCACGGTACGTTTCGAGTTGTTCAGCGGCCTCGCGGCCATTGCGACGCTCGTACAGAACGTCTTGCTCGTCATCGGCATGTACTCGCTGTTCCGTCTGCCTGTGAATACGACGTTCATCGCGGCCATCCTCACAATCCTCGGTTACTCGATCAATGATACCATCGTCATCTTCGACCGCATCCGTGAGAATGGCAAACTGCACCACAAGGCCACGAGTTCCGAACTTGTCGACACGAGTGTCAGACAGTCGATGTGGCGTTCGATCAACACGTCGGTCACGACGTTGTTCCCGATCATTGCGCTGTACATCCTTGGCGTACGTTCGATACAGGAATTCGCACTGCCCATCGTCGTCGGTATCGTCGTCGGTACGTTGTCGTCGCTGTTCATCGCGAGCCCCATTTGGGCTACGATCAAACGTTCGTAGTTACACGCGTGTGTAACGGATTATCTGGTTTATTTTGAAATGACAGAATATAACAATCAATCTATTGCAATGCTCAAGGGCGCAGACCGTGTTCGGCTGCGTCCGTCTGTTATTTTTGGCTCAGCTGGACTCGACGGCTGTTGCCACGCCTTCTTCGAGATTCTCTCCAACTCCATCGACGAGGCGCGCGAGGGTCGCGGCGACGAGATCATCGTCACGCGTTACGCCGACTCGTCGGTATCGGTGCGCGACTTCGGGCATGGCATACCCGTCGGCTTCAACGAGAACGAGCAGCGTTACAATTGGGAGTTGGTGTTTTGCGAGATGTACGCAGGCGGTAAGTACAACAACAACGCTGGCGGCAGCTACGAGTTCTCACTCGGACTCAACGGTCTCGGCACATGCGCGACGCAGTACGCGAGTGAGTACATGGACGTCGAAATCTTCTCGGACAAGCACTATACGCTGCGGTTTGAGAAGGGCGAGAACGTCGGCGGTCTATCCGAAGGTAAACTCACGCGCGACATGCGCCGTGGTACATTCCAACGTTGGCGACCCGATCTCGAAGTATTTACGGACATCGACGTGCCGCTCGGGTATTATCAAACCGTATTGCGCAAGCAAGCTGTCGTCAATCCCGGCGTACGTTTTGTATTGCGCGACGAGCAAGAAGGCGGTGGGTTCGACGAATATGTCTACTACTACGAGGGTGGCATATCCGACTACCTCGGCGAAATCTGCGGCGACGCGCTGACCGGCGTATACTGTGTGAGCGGCGAGCGTATGGGGCGCGATCGCGACGACAAGGACGACTACAAGGTCAAGCTCGGCGTGGCGTTTTGCTTCTCCAAGGATACGTCGATCATCGAGTATTACCACAACTCGAGTTTCCTCGAGCACGGTGGTTCGCCCGATAAGGCCGTGCGCAATGCGTTCGTCTACGCGCTCGACCAGTACTTACGCGCCAACGGCAAGTATACCAAGAATGACAGCAAGATCCTGTTCGCCGACGTGGCCGACAGCCTATGCCTGATCAGTAGCAATTTCTCGACCGAAACGAGTTACGAGAATCAGACCAAGAAGGCGATTACGAATAAGTTCATTGCCGACTACATGACGGAGTTCCTGCGCCACCAACTCGAGGTTTATCTACTCGAGAACAAGGCCGACGCCGAAAAGATCGCCGAACAGGTGATGCTCAACAAACGTGCGCGCGAGGGTGCGGAAAAAGCGCGTCTCAACGTCAAGAAGATGCTATCGGGCAACAGCAGCATCGCCGACAAAGTCAGCAAGTTTGTCGACTGCCGCAGCAAGGATCCGTCCAAGCGTGAACTCTACATCGTCGAGGGCGACAGTGCGCTCGGAGCCTGCAAACTGGGTCGCGACGCGCAGTTCCAGGCCATCATACCTGTGCGCGGCAAGACTTTCAATTGCTACAAGGCTGATCTCCCGCGCA
>CAYPOE010000317.1:0-2370 GCA_964412285.1 uncultured Eubacteriales bacterium
TAGGAACAGGGGCGTATACTATGAATCATACTACAAACAAGAGTCTTAGCGGCAAGATATTGAGGTGGGTGATGGCCAGCGTCATGCTGATGATTATCATCATGCTCGGCTTCAACTCATTTGTGATTACCCGTACTATCCGAAGGATGACCGATCAACAACTTGTCATGCTCTCGGAACTCAACGCGCGCACGATGGAGAAATATCTCGACGATATGCTCTATGTCGTGACGGCGACCGCCGAGCAGTTGAAGCATGTCGAGCCGTATGCGCGCGGTATGGCGAGCCGCGCGTTTGTCGATAGCTACTTAAAGATCAATCCGTCGGCGCAGGGCGTATGGATCGAATGGATGCCCGACGAGGTGTACGGCGGCCTCAAGCCCGGCGATGCATTGGCCGATGCGTACGGAGTGCCTGACGAGTACGAGGGTACGCATGACATGTACGTCTACCGCGACGTCGACGGGAAGATCGCAGATGACAGCGGCTTCGATACAGGCTTTATGGATGCAGAGTATTATAAGCGCGCACAAAGCAGAACCGAGCCGTACATCGATCCCCCGTACTTCGACCCTTACATCAACATCATCATAGCGTCGGCCGTTGCGCCCATCATCGACGATGATGGCCAGTTTATTGGCGCTGTGGGCATCGACTTTAACGGAACATTCGTATCCGGTGTTGAGTTTGATTCCGGCCCATTCACCACAGGTTTGTCTTATCTCATAGCCGACAACGGCATGGTGGTCACGCATAGCAAAAAGATAGACGTCTTGGGCCAAGACACAACTGCTTTGGGCGACATGAGCGAGTATATCATGGCGCAATCCCCTGTCCGCGTCGGGACGGACTCCGCGCATTGGATGGCATTCAGTGGCGTGGAGAATGGCGAGATCCGAAACAACATCATGCTCGCTTTGGCAGTCACCGATACGGTTTGCGTCATACTGCTGATCTTATTGGCCATCATGCTGTATGCCATTATCAAGCGAAAACTCAAACCCATACGGTATATCACCAAGGCTGCGACCGAACTCGCCGCAGGCAACCTTTCGGCCGATATTCCATTCCGATCCAACGACGAGTTGGGTCTGTTGTCCCACACATTCCGACAGATGTCGGCGCGACTGCGCGAGTACATCGGGGAGATTTCCGATATACTCAACGCCATCGCGCACAACGACCTTACGCGTTCTACGTGCGCCGACTACCACGGCGACTTCGTACGCATCAAAGAGGCGCTCGACCAGATCCTCGACAACACCAATGCCGCGATGCGGCAGATACAGCGGTCGTCCGAGCAAGTCGCGCTGGGTGCAGATCATGTATCACATGCATCCCAGATGCTCGCCCACTCGTCGACGGAGCAGATGGCCGCCGTCGAACTGCTCGTCGGCGCAGTGCGCACCGTGACCGAATTTACATCCAGGGATGAGGACAACGCACGCGAAGCCGGGATGTATTCTGCCGAAGCCCAGCGCTACCTTGACCACGGCAATGCGCAGATGCGCGATATGCTGTCGGCCATGGACGCCATCGATAACAAGTCTATGCAGATCTCCAAGATCATCAAGGCCATTGAGGACATCGCATTCCAGACCAACATCCTCGCGCTCAATGCGTCGATCGAAGCGGCGCGGGCGGGCGAAGCAGGTCGAGGCTTCAACGTTGTCGCCGAAGAGGTGCGTAATCTCGCGAACAGGAGTGCTGAGGCCGCGCAGTACACCAATGAACTCATCACAGGCACGACGGGTGCGGTCGAAAACGGCATCGCAGTGGCCAACGATACGGCGCAGACGCTCGATGACATCACGCAGAGCATCATGAATGTCAAGGGCAAGATCGAGGCCATCGTCGAGAGTACGAGCGAACAGACGAGCGCATTCAACGACATGAACAACAGCGTGGCACAGATTGCCTCTGTCGTACAGACCAACTCCGCCACGAGCGAACAGTCCGCCGCCGCGAGCGAGGAGTTGTCAGGGCAGGCCGGCGTACTCAAGCAACTGCTTGAGGGATACACATTGCGCGAAGAGCCCATCATACGCGAATGGCACGATACCGCGACGCATCCTCTGCCGCTATAACAGACGGACAGGGGGCCACGGTCGACGCCCAATGGGCTACGACAGATGTTCAGGCGTATGCTCGAACAACGCGTCTTGATCGGATCGAGACGATCGCCGTATATCGAAGAGTTACTGCAAAACTGCCAAAGTCTATAAATCAACACAAAAATACCGGCTCATCGCCGGTATTTTTTATTTATCCGTTTACTCTTTATCCTGCATCGGCAAAGAACTCGTGATACAGTGCAGTCACCGCCCTGTCGCTGTCGCTCGACTTGATAGCAAATACCATACTAACCTC
>CAYPOE010000318.1:0-2346 GCA_964412285.1 uncultured Eubacteriales bacterium
TATTATCATTTATATCCATATGGATGGAATCAGGCAGTTCACCCGAAGCGACCATGAGGTTCAGATGTGCGGCGGCGTCTGCGTCGGGCTTACTGAACTCGATGGTGACGTTAAACTTCTCGGCGAGCCACTTGGACGCCTCGTCCTGCGCCCACGGCCTGATGGTCCACCAATCGTAGTTGTGGTAACGCGTGAACGTATACGGTTCGGAGTAATCGTGTTTATCGCCGGTTGCGGCGGTATCAGCCTTGTCCGAATCTGCTTTTTCAGTAGTTGAAGCCTTGTCTTCAGTCTTAGCTGTGGTATCGGTCGTCGAAGCTGCCGTATCCGTCTTGGTGTTCGTCGAACCCGAGTCGCCACTGCCGCCACATGCCGACAACAGCGATACGAGCATACATAAAACGACGAACAAACTGATCCATTTCATGTTTCTCATACTTCGCATACAATGTCCTCCTAATTTTTGGTGAACGTGATTTATAACACGCCTTGCGGCATATTATCGAGATATAGTGTTATAATTGATACAAAAATCGTGTTCATCCTTTGATCGAACCGATCATGATGCCCTTGACGAAATAGCGTTGCAGGAACGGATAGGTCATTATGATGGGGATGACGGTCACGATCATGGTCGCCATACTGATCGAACGCACGTTGGTCGCCTTGCCCTTGGAGAGGTTGCCCATGTCTACGCTCGCAGAACCTGCCGCTGCCGCCAACTGTTCGGCGAACCGCGCCTCCGAGATGATGGACAACAGTACCGACTGCATGGGCTTGAGTTCTTGCTTCGTGATGTAGACGTTGGGTACGAACCAGTCGTTCCAGTGATAGACGCCGATGTAGAGCGATATGGTCGCGATGATCGGGGTCGAAATCGGGAAGTAGATGCGGAAGAAGACTGTCAAGTAGTTCGCGCCGTCGATGCGTGCCGATTCCTCGAGCGCATCAGGTAGGCTTGCGAAGTACGAGCGCATGAGGATCATATTCCAGAGTCCGACGAGCGATGGTATGATGTAGACGAGGAAGTTGTTGATCAGTCCCATCGAGCGAATCAGGAAGTATGTCGGCATAAGGCCGCCCGAGAAGTACATCGGGATCAGGCAGAGTAGGGTATACGTACTCTTGAACTTCAGCGTATGGCGCGACAGACCGAACGACAAGATTGCCGTGAAGAACAACGCGCTGACGGTACCCGTCACGGTACGCGCGACGGTGATAAAGTACGCCTTATAGATCTTGGGGTTCTGGAAGATGAGTTCATAGTTGCGCAGCGTCGGTACGCGCGGGTAGAACGTGATGCCGCCGCGCGTCGTGTCGTCGGCGTTATTGAGCGATATAGCGAACGAATTCAAGAACGGGTAGAGAATGCTGACGATCATGACGACGAGGAATACGACGACGATGGTATCTATAATCCAGTCACTGAGTACGCGTTTACGCTTTATCATGGATGCGACCTCCTACGAATGAGAAACGTGAGATATGATGTATGACGAACAGGCGATGCGGACGCTTCAAAATTAGAACAGGTTGGATTCTCCGAGTTTGCCCGCGATCCAGTTGGCTGCAAGCAGCAATCCGAAATTGACAACGGATTGGAACAGTCCGGCTGCGGCGGAGAACGAGTAGCGCCCTTCCCTTAGACCTATGCGGTAGACATACGTATCGATGACGTCGGCGTAATCACGCAGGAGCGCGTTGGTCATCTGTTTGGTCAACATCATGATCTGATCAAAGTTGGCGCGCAACATACCGCCGACCGTGAAGATGAACAGCAAGACAATCGTAGGCTTGATGGACTGTATCGTGATATACCAGATCTGTTGCAGTCGCGTTGCACCGTCGATGTCGGCGGCCTCGTACATCTCGGCGTCGATGGCCGTGATGGCGGCGATATAGATGATAGCATTCCAGCCAAGTTCCTTCCAGAGATCCGTGACGACGGCGATGGCCCAGAAGTACTGGCCATTCGTGAAGAAGCCGATGGGCTTATCGATGAATCCGAGGCTGATGAGCATGGAGTTGACTGCGCCGCCATCGATCGACAAGAAGTCGAACATCAGCGTCGCGCCCACGACCCACGAGATAAAGTGCGGCAGATAGCTGATGGTCTGGATATACTTCTTCGCCCGCTTCTGTCGAATCTCGTTGACCATAACGGCGAAGATGATCGGCATAGGGAAGTTGATGACCAGTTTGAGCGTGCTAATGATGAGGGTATTGCGCATGACGAGCGGGAAGTTCGGATCCATGAACAGGTACTCGAACTGTTTGAATCCGACCCACGTACTAAAACCAGCGAAATCGCCAAGCAAGAACTCTTGTAAGGCCATGAGTATACCA
>CAYPOE010000319.1:0-2328 GCA_964412285.1 uncultured Eubacteriales bacterium
TTATGGCGGTTGCCTGATTGCTTCTTGTTGGTTCGACCTTCACCATCGGGCGCGCTGTGCGCCAGTGTCGGGCCGCCGTCAGCCTTGCGCTTACGTATGGGTTTGGGATCGAGTTGACTATCTTTCGGCATGATGTATATCACCTCGCATGTAGTGTGCGTATCCCGCCGGGTTTTATACCGTCACATAAACAAATATACTTATTTAACCAAATTAACCGCTTACACCTCAATTACATATGATGTAGTGCGGGTAAAACCGCAAAATACGTCGCGGTAAGGAGGATGCGCATGAAAATCAATTGGGCTATGCGTTTTAAGAACCCTGCGTTTTGGGTATTCATACTCACGATACTGCTGACCAATATCGCGGCGGCCTTGCACGTAGAACTGCGTTCGCTCGATACGTGGGCAGCGGTGGGTCGTCTGCTTTACGACGCCATTGTGAACCCTGCTGTGTTGATACCGACGTTGTTATCGGTCTATCTCGGCGCTGTGGATTATTCAACACCGGGCTTGGGAGATTCTAAGACACCTATTTTACAGAATGCTACAGAGGAGAAACCATTATGAAATATCAGAATCAGTTATGGTACGGAGACGTACCGTACCCGAGTCCTGAGATCAAGAACGCCACCGTTAAGAGTGGCGGCTGCGGCTGTGTAACATCGGCCAATGTCGCGATACACTATGGTTACACGGTATCGATACCCGTCCTGGCCAAGGCTTTTGTGGAGAAGGGCATACGCGTCACGGGCGGCACGGATATGAGTAAAGCCGCGCAGTACCTGTGCAGCACGTATCGACTCCGATGCACCACGACCAATGATGAGGATGCAGTCATGAGGGCTGTCGTGGGCGGCGCGATTGCGATCGCCAATGTCGACGGCAACGAAGGCGGTACCAAGGGCATCTTCTCAAACGGTGGACATTTTATCAACATTGTGGGTTACGACGGCATACCGCCCAAGCCGTTTATTGCATTCGACGTAGGCTATTACGACGGTAAGTTCGCCGATAGCTATCGCCGCAAGTATGTGTCGGTGTTTACGGATAAGTTCGGCAATACGTTACAGTATACGACCCGAGAGGCATTGAACATCGATACTGCCAATCGCAACCCGCAGTACTGGATTTTTACGCGCGCAACCTAAACCCACGCGCACCATGTAGAAGTAGAAATAACAGAATAACACAAGCCGCCCATGCGACGTGGGCGGCTTGTGCGTTTATGCGATTATGGTTGCCGAGGCAAGGGCTACGCGGCGTCCCGTTGTCGTTGTTCGCCGCTGACCCGCGGTAGTATGAGCAGCATGGGGGCGAGTCGAATAAAGATCGTAATGACGAACAGCGACTTGTAATGATCGAACGGTATGCCGTAGAAGTGCAGTTGCCATGCATCGAAATACGGCTTGATGAGTTCGAGGAAACTGCCGCCCAATGTGTAGCCGACTGCCGACGCGATGGATGTAATGACGAAATACGCGGCGATGAGCGTATTGCGCCCCTCGTCCGGGATATGCGAGAGCATCATGTTTTGTGCCGTGATGTCGGTACCGCACCAGAAGACGCCGCCGATGATGTTGAAGATAAACATCGACCAGATGCTGCCGGGTACGGCAGGCAACCATACGCCGACCCCGAGCGCGGTGATCGTACACGTCGTGTAGAGTACGCGTTTGCTGCCGTGTTTGTCGAGGAGTCGTCCCCAGAATGGCAAGAAGCAGATCGACATGATGTTGGCAGGAATCTGTCCGAACAAGATGACCTGTATGAACCCAAGTTTCTGTACATCGAGCGCGTAACGCGTGAAGAACGGCGATGCGATGTTGGTCGCGAAGATCCATACGCCCCAGAATGCGAGGTAGTTGCGCAATCCCGCGTTGCTGCGCAGCGTACCGAGTACGCCGCCGCGTCCGCCGCGCCGCTGACTCATGTCGACCTTGGGGATGTCGATCCAGAAGAAGTATATGATGTCGGCGATGCCGAAGATCGACGCGACAGTGAACACAATCGTATAGCCTGCGAAGCCTGGTATGTGGTCGAGTACCCACGCCGCGCCGAATCCCGACAGCATGGATACTGCCGTACAGACGGCCGAACGCAGCGAGATGTATCGACCGCGGATGCGCGACGGCACGAGTTCGCTGAAGAAGGCGAAGAATCCCGCGTTAGAGAACGCCGCCGCGACCGATGATAGCGTGATGAGCGTGATGACGAACCAAATGCGTGTATACGCGAGTACCTCGGGTACGATGAATGGCACCCATGCGACGATGAGCCAGATGCCGCGCTGCACGATGCCGCCGATCAGGAACAGCTTGCGGTA
>CAYPOE010000320.1:0-2299 GCA_964412285.1 uncultured Eubacteriales bacterium
CCAGCGCGCTGACGATGTAGCCGGCCGCCAGACCGACGCGACGGCCGTGACGCTCTGTACGGCGATGCATACGATGAGCATAGGATGCGCGTCCGCCATGTCGCGGAGCAGGAATCCTATGTTGGACAGGATCGGATATGCGGGTCTTGTTTTGGCTTTGTCCATGTGCAGTCCCCCTTTTTCTATGATTATAGCATATACCTGTATCCAAAAGTAAAAACGCGCACGAATGGTAGCGTATCACGCACGAATGGTGCAGAATCAAATAACCTGCCGAAATGCAATCATTCGACAGGTCTCGATGTATCTTGATGTGTATTGGACTCACGCGTTAGGATAGATCGCGTTCGCTGATGTGCGCCCGTATGGCGGCGAGGAACTGCTCGCCGTATCGCTCGTACTTGACTTCACCCACGCCCGATACCTCCAACAGATCCGCCTTGGTCTGCGGCAATTTGACACACATATCGATCAATGTAGCGTCGCCGAACACGATGTAGGCGGGTACGCCCTGCGCCGCAGCCAAACGCATACGCAACTGTTTGAGCTTGTCGAGCAGGGGTTGCGACATGGGGTGCAGGGGTTGCAAGGATTGCTTGGGTTGAGACTTGGATTCGGACTCTCGTTCTTTGGATAGCTTCATCGACAACGGCACGCGCCGCTTGAGGATATCATCGGCCTTGTCGCCGAGCTTGAGTACCGGGTACTCGTCGGTGGTGACGTAGAGGTAGTCGGACAGGATCAGGTGGTTGATGATGTCGTGCAATCGGCTGACCGTGAGGCTACAGATGCCGTAGGTCGACAGCTTGTCCAAACCCAGCGACAGCAGTCGCTGATTCTTACTCCCGCGCAATATGTCGATGATCATGCTGACGCCGTACCGCTGCTTGACCCTCGCCACACACGAGAGAATCTTTTGCGCATCGATCGTGATGTCGATCTCCTCGAATCGCGTCATGCAGTTGAAGCAGTTGCCGCAGTAGGTATTGCCGCGTTCGCCGAAGTAGTTCAGGATATACTTGCGTAGACACTCGTTGGTGTGACAGTAAAACGTCATCTTGGACAGGCGCTCACGATCGCGTTCTTTGACCAGCTGCTCTGTTTCTCGATCAGGATACTGCTTATCTTTGTCGTTCTCGATCAGGAACTGGTTGGTGCGCACGTCCATCGGTGCATAGAGTAGGATACACTCCGCCGGAGAGCCATCGCGCCCCGCGCGCCCTGCCTCTTGATAGTAGGATTCTACGTTTTTAGGCATGTTATAGTGTATTACATACGATACGTTGGACTTATCGATACCCATGCCAAACGCGTTGGTCGCCACGATGATCTTGACTCTGTCGAAGATGAAGTCGTCCTGATTGGCCTTGCGCTCCTGCTGACTGATGCCCGCATGATACATCGTCGCGCCGTAACCCGACTGATTGAGTAGGCTGCACACCTCCTCGACCGCCTTGCGCGTCGAGCAGTAGACGACGCCCGACTTGTCACGGCTGTGGCGTATATAGCGCAGCAACGCCTTATTCTTGTCGCCCGGCTTCTGGACTTCAAAGTACAGATTCTGTCGATCGAACCCCGTCACTGTGACGAATGGGTTGCGCAGCCCGAGTACGTCGATGATGTCGTCCTTGACCTCGGGCGTAGCCGTAGCGGTGAAGGCCGATACGACCGGGCGCGTAGGCAGACTATCGATGAACTCGACGATCTTGAGGTAACTCGGGCGGAAGTCCTGCCCCCATTGTGAGATGCAGTGAGCCTCATCGACAGTGACCATCGGGACGTTGACTGAGCCGATCATGTCCATGAAGGATTCGGACTCCAACCGTTCGGGTGCGACGTAGAGGATCTTGTACTTACCTGCTCGAACGTTGTCGATCACGGTGAAGTATTGCCGCTCATTCAGACTGCTGTTTATGTACGCGGCGGGTATGCCCATCTGCGTGAGTGCGGACACTTGATCCTGCATGAGCGAAATGAGCGGCGAGAGTACCACAGTCACAGATGGTTCAGCGGATCGCCCGTACGCGTCCATGAGCATGGCTGGGATTTGGTAGCAGACCGACTTGCCTGCGCCGGTCGGCATGATGCCGAGGGTATCGGTACCTGCGAGGATGCTCTCGATGAGCGGAAGCTGGCCTTCGCGGAAGGCCGTGTAGCCGTAGTGGTGAGAGAGGATGTGGTGGGGAGTGGATAATATTTCCATTTTTTGTTTATGCGACGATTGTTGTTTATGCGACTATAGGTGTTATACTCATCGCCCCTGAAAACAAAACATCAAAGCCTGATCAAATGAGGAGGA
>CAYPOE010000321.1:0-2285 GCA_964412285.1 uncultured Eubacteriales bacterium
ACCATCAATATGTACGCCCACGTTCACGGTGAAGCTGCCGTCGGAGTGGGCGTATTTTTTGTAACGTTCTATACGCACAAACGAAAAAGCCATTGCCGTATGATTGCACGGCAATGGCATATAGATCTTATCAACCGCAGACAAGCGTATGTCGTCAGCGGGTTCAATATAGATGGCAGGCTACATAATGTCCAGACGCGACCTCTCTGAGCACGGGCTTTTCTTCCTTGCACCGCTTGGTGCATTCGAGGCAGCGCGTATGGAACGGGCAACCCGTCGGCAAATTCGAGGGGCTGGGTATATCGCCCTGCAATATGATGCGTTCCTTCTTGTTGTCAATGTCCGTATCAGGAATCGCCGAGATCAGTGCGTGCGTGTATGGATGCAGCGGCTGCTTGTAGATCTCGTCCGACGTCGATAACTCGACGATGTTGCCCAGATACATGACGCCGATGCGGTCGCTGATATACTTGACTACGTTGAGTCCATGCGCAATGAATAAGTACGTCAGGTTCATCTCCTGCTGCAAGGCCTTCAAGAGGTTGAGTACCTGCGACTGTACCGACACGTCGAGTGCCGACACAGGCTCATCGCACACGATGAACGCAGGATTCATGGATAGGGCGCGCGCGATGCCGATGCGCTGCCGCTGCCCGCCTGAGAACTCATGCGGATACCGTATGGCATATTCTTTGGGCAACCCGACTTGGTTCAGGAGCATGTGTACTTTTTCTTTGCGCTCCTGCCGCGTGAGGTTCGTATGGATGGCGAGCGGCTCGCTGATGATGCCCTCGCAACTCATGCGGGGATTCAGCGAGGAGTAAGGGTCTTGGAAGATGATCTGCATGTCCTTGCGCAGATCGCGCAATTTCGATCCCTTATAGTCCGCTACGTTCTCCCCTTTATAATACACTTCGCCGGACGTCGGCTCGATCAGGCGGATGATCGCCCTACCCGTCGTAGACTTACCGCAGCCCGATTCGCCCACGAGTCCGAGCGTCTCGCCCTTGCGAATAGAGAAATTCAGGCCATTGACGGCGTTGACCACTTTCTTCGACGCGCCGAACATGCCGGTGTTTAACTGAAACTGCTTGTGCAGATCTTTGACTTGAATGATGGCGTCGGCAGATGTGCCGGCGTTGTTATTGTTGTTTTTCACCGTTGCCCTGTTACGCAGGCCTCGTAAAAAGGCATTGCGCAACGCTCTCCTTTCTTGTTAGTTTGATTCACGAACCCGATTCGCAAAGGAAGCAACGTACCTTACGTCCATCGGGCAAGACGGATAGTTCGGGACGGGACTGTCTGCATATGTCTTTGCATTCGTCGCAGCGCGTCGAGAACACGCAGCCTTTGGGTAGACGCGAAAGGTCGGGTACGATACCGCGTATCGTGTACAACTTCTCGTCGCGCGGCGTTTCGAGCCGCGGAATCGAGGCGAGCAACCCTTTGGTATACGGATGCATGGGGTTTTTGAATATGTTATACGAATCACCCATTTCCATAATGTTGCCGCCATACATGACGACAATCTTCTGGGCAACTTCGGCTACGACGCCGAGGTCGTGGGTGATGATGATCACCGACATATCGCGCTCTTTCTTGAGCTGCTTGATCAGATCGAGGATCTGCGCCTGTATCGTCACGTCGAGCGCCGTCGTCGGTTCGTCGGCGATGAGCAGCTTGGGGTCGCAGCACAGCGCCATGGCGATCATGACGCGCTGGCGCATACCGCCCGAGAGTTGGTGCGGATATGAGTTGATGCGCTCTGCCGGATTGGGTATGTCGATGAGCCGCAACATCTCGACGGCCTTCTCGAGCGCTTCTTTCTTCTTCAATTTCTGGTGCAGGATGATGGCTTCCGAGATCTGGTTGCCGATCGTGTAGACGGGATTGAGCGAGGTCATCGGCTCTTGGAAGATCATCGAGATCTTATTCCCGCGGATTTGCCGCATCTGGCTCTTGTCTTTCTTGAGCAGATCCTCGTTGTCGAAGATGATCTCGCCGCCTACGATCTTGCCGGGAGGATTCGGGATGAGCTGCAAAATCGACAGCGCCGTGACGCTCTTGCCGCTGCCCGACTCGCCGACTACGGCGAGTGTCTCGCCCTGTTCGATGTCGAAACTGACGTTGTCTACCGCCGTGATGATCTTTTTGTTGACCTTGAATTGCGTGGTCAAGTTGTTGATTTTGAGTAGAGCCGCCATGGTTCCTCCTACTTCAGACGTGGGTCAAGCGCGTCGCGCAATCCGTCGCCAAATAGGTTGAAGGATAGCACGGTGATAGAA
>CAYPOE010000322.1:0-2280 GCA_964412285.1 uncultured Eubacteriales bacterium
TCAATAGAGATACTGTCGACCTTATCAACCGATTGTCTTGCGTATATTGCGTTCATCTTTGACAGCCTCCAACCACTATGATGCGCTTAAAAATAAGATCGAGCGCCCATACTGGTATTATGCCATAGTAAGCGCTCATTGCCGTTGCTATTTTTGAAAAGATTCATTGTCAAGATGTAACTCGGCCTGTATACGCATAAAAATCTCATAAAGATCACTGCCGATTCGCTTTTTCGCTGCATCGCGCTCCGCCTCCGTCATAACCGGTACGGTATGTATTACCTTTACGCGCGTACTGTCTGTCTGTCTCACTCCTTTGACTCCCACATCCGCAACACCTCTGATTAATGTGTATGCTGTCGAAGTTTGTCCTATGCCATTCGCAGCTAGACGGAAGTTAGACAAAGGGAAGGGACAGGCAGTGTGTCGTACCACCAGCAGGCGATCTCATGAACCCATTGCCACTCGTCCGAATACCAGACCCACTCATCGATCTTGTCGCACAGCCATTCGTAGTCCCAATCGAGTTCTTTTCCCTCGTACATTTCCCACAGGCAGAAGAAGAGGTACGCCGCAGTCTGGCGCTCGTCATAGGACATCTCCATCCAGTCCGCCGCATTCAGGAACATGATGTACTGTACAGACTCCCGCTTAAGGTTGCCCTTCTTGTCGAAGTGCTTACCCAATACGACCTTGCCCATCTCTTCGGAGGTTTCGCTCAACTCGTCACGCACGGCCTGATTCTCGGCGTAAGCCACTGTGTTGACGTATACGTCGCCTGTGTTCGCGTCGACGTCAAAGACCAACGCGAACAGCATCACGGCGTCGTCCGCGGCGATATATGAGCGACCGTCGGCTATGACGACAGGCATAGACAGCGGCATAGTTTCCTCGGACTGTTCGCCCTCTTTGGTATACGTGTATCTTGCGTATTTGGTATCGTCGATGGTAAAACTCATCACGACCTGTTCACTGACAGGCGCGGTAGGTCACCGTCGCCGTACATGTCGCCGAGTTGCGTCATCAAGCATAGCTCATAGTCATCCATGCCGCAGTCGACCACGACGTTCTCCTCGTCATAATCGGGAAGGTCTTCTTGTTTCAAATACGTATACGGCATCGACATTAGGTGCGCGTATTGCGCGCGCGTCACGGGTGCGTCGACGTCGTCGGGCAGATACTCAGCAGCAGCGCTACGATGATGAGGACGGCAATGTGTCGCATAAGATCACCTCAATGGAAAATCGAAACGAATATACAGCGTTTATGGGCGAAACATCCAACGTTATGATAATACACTTTGGTCATCTTGCATAGGCACTGCCAGTTATCTTTCGGAAGCGTTCCGTTCGGAAGCGTTGCGCGACATCTACGTTCTGTGCGCCGCGTGGTTTTGGGCAGATTTGCACTCTATTGCAACGTCGTGGCTCTATTGTAACGTCGTTGCATTTATAGTATACTATGGATATGTACGTATAGCGTATAGCGTATGGCACTGATAAACTATAAAAACACAAAGGAATACGGATATGAACATAGGCATAGGCATCGACACGGGCGGCACCTACACCGACGCCGTCGCGTACGACTACGATACGGCGGCGGTACTCGCATCGGGCAAGGCGCTCACGACTAAGGACGACCTCACGCGCGGGATCTGCGCGGCGATGGACGCGTTGCCCGATGCGTATCTGCGGCAGGCCAAGCTCGTCGCGCTGTCTACGACGCTGTCGACCAACGCGTGCGTCGAGGGTAAGGGCGGGCGCGCCAAACTGCTGCTCATGGGTACGACGCAAAAGACGCTCGACTGGATCGGCGCGGATGCGCAGTACGGTCTGCACAAAGACAGCGTCCTCTGCATCGACACGCACGGCAGCTTCGACGGCAAGATCGTCGACGAACCCGACTACGCCGCGCTGATCGAGGGCAACGACGCGTGGCTGCGCGAAGCCGACGCACTCAGCGTCGCCGAGGTCAATGCGCCGCGCAACGGCGCACTCTGCGAACGGCACGCGTACGACGCACTGGCAGGACAATACAGCGTACCCGTCGTTGTCGCAAGCGACCTCGCAAGCGGCCTCAACGTCATGGAACGCGGCGCGACGGCGCTACTCAATGCGCGGCTGCTGCCTGTAATCCAGGACTTCATCGCCGCCGTACATCGCGCAATGGCACAGCGCGGCCTCGACATACCCGTGACCGTCGTACGCAGCGACGGTAGCCTCATGGCCGACGCGCTGTCGGTGCCCGACGGCGGCCCGGTCAAGCTCTACGCGTTGG
>CAYPOE010000323.1:0-2279 GCA_964412285.1 uncultured Eubacteriales bacterium
GAATCGACACGCATCTCCAACATCATCAAGGACATCGACGGCATCGCGTTCCAGACCAACCTGCTTGCCCTCAACGCATCGGTTGAAGCGGCGCGCGCGGGGCGCGATGGGTTGGGCTTCGCCGTCGTCGCCAACGAGGTCAGAGGCTTGGCTAACCGCAGCGCAGACTCCGCGCACAACACGGCCTTGCTCGTTGACAAGGTACACGCATCCATCGCTCGAGGTATACACATCGTCGAAAGCGCGACGGATACATTCGAGAGAGTCGTACAGACCGAGCGACAGAGCAGCGATAACATGCAGGAAATCATCCGCATGGCGCAGAGCCAGCACGACAGCATATCGTCGCTCGACGATGCCATCAACCGCATCGCGCAGGTCGTTGCGCAGAACAACGCCATTGTCGACGAGAGCGACGCCATCGCGCAGCAACTCATGGATCATGCCGACGCGTTGTCTGGCATCGTACACAACGCATAGACAGGCGCGCACGCCTGTTACATATAGCTAACGTCCCGATTTCACATCGGCGTATTTGGCAACGATGAAGCCGCGATCCACCGTATACTTCTGGATCTTCTCTACCGTGCGCGACGTATCGCCTGATCCGCTGACCATGAGCAGTTCTAACTGCATACCGCTCGGTAGCATGTCGAGCACACTGTGATACGCAGGTGCGGGCATACCCGCCCATACGGGCATGGCGATGATGGCCTTGTCGTACGCGGCGCAGTCTACATGCGGCGTGACGGTGATGGGTACGCCGCGCATCCGTATGGCTGCGTACGCGCCGGCTGTGAACGCACCCAATATGCCGCGCTTCTTGCATTCCCTCACCTCAGCTACATCCGCGCCCAACTCTTTGGCCAACGCCTTGGCGATCCGAGACGTATGCCCTGTGAATGAATAGTATAATACGATGATCTTCATGCTATACCCTCCTATTGACGATCGAGTTGACTATCGAGTGGATGGATTGGGCGTCGCAATGCGCCCCAGCCTGTCGCGCAACGCCGCGCACAGACCGTCGTCGCGCGGCTCTACGGCGTAGATGCACGCGATCTCCATGTCGTCGCAGCGTCGCAGTATGTCGTACAATGAGCGCGCATACTCCTCATTATCGCCGACCACGAACGTGTGGCCGTCGATGTCAATAACGCTGTCACGATATGCAATCACAGCTGTATTGTCGTTTAACGTGGGCAGTTGCCGCCTGTCGTGATACAGATGCACGGGCGCAGTCGGCGCGTAGTGGCGGTATTTCGTACCCGGACTGATGGGCTTGTCGCGATGGGTGGTATCCTCGCGCACCGCGCAGACGCGCGATAGGTCGACGGCCGTGACCGCGCCCTGCCGTAGGATCACAGCCGCGTCCTCGATGATCGTCACAACCGTAGACTCGAGTCCAATGTCGCACACCCCACCGTCGACAATCGCATCAAGCCGATCCCCGAAGTCATGTACGACGTGCATGGCCGCCGTCGGCGACGGTTTACCCGACGTATTCGCCGATGGCGCGGCGACAGGGACGCCCGCCGCGCCTATGATGCGCCGCGCCACGGCGTGCGACGGGCAGCGTATGGCCACGGTATCGAGTCCGCCCGTCGTCACATCGGGTACGGCGGACTTACGCGGCAACACAATCGTGAACGGCCCCGGCATGAACGCATCCATGAGCCTACGCGCGACATCCGACGCATGTGCAACATCGTACACATCGTCGACGTCGGCGATGTGTACGATGAGCGGGTTATCGGCGGGCCGCCCTTTGAGCGCAAAGATGCGCGATACTGCGTCGACATCGAGCGCATTGGCGGCCAACCCATAGACCGTTTCAGTCGGTATGCCGACTACGCCGCCATCCCGTATGAGTTTTGCGGCGACAGATAGGTCTGCATCCGAACAAGAGAGGATACGCGCCATACTACTGCTCCGATTCGAGTAACTGCGACTGATAAAACAGTTGCAGTGCGTCCATGAGTTCATCGAGACTGCCGTTGAGGACGGCGTCGATCTGGTTGAGTGTGAGGCCGATGCGGTGATCGGTCACGCGCCCCTGCGGGAAGTTGTAGGTGCGGATGCGTTCGTTGCGGTTGCCTGTACCGACTTGCTTGCGGCGGTCGGCGGCGACCTTGCTCATCTGCTCTTCTTCGAGGATTTCATACAAACGCGAGCGCAAGATCTTCATCGCCTTATCGCGGTTCTTGTGCTGATTGCGTTCGTCCTGGCACGCGACGACGATGCCTGTGGGGATGTGCGTGATGCGCACGGCGGAGTCT
>CAYPOE010000324.1:0-2272 GCA_964412285.1 uncultured Eubacteriales bacterium
GCGATTTCGTCCGCCGTAATCGCGGCGCGCGGGATCTCGATCATGGTACCGACCATGTACTCGAGTTGGACGCCGGCCTCTTTGATAATCGCATCGGCGGTTGCCGTCACGGTGTCCTTGACATAGCGGAGTTCCGCGTCGTCACAGGTCAGCGGGATCATGATCTCGGGAATCACAGTCAGACCGCCCTTGCCCACGTTGATCGCGGCTTCGATGATCGCGCGCGTCTGCATCGCCGCAATCTCAGGATACGTCACGGCCAGACGGCAGCCGCGGTGTCCGAGCATGGGATTCAGCTCCCGACGCTCATCGACGGCCTTCTTGACCTCTTCGTAGTCGCCGCCGATCTCTTCGACAAACGCCTTTAATTCCTCCTCACCGTGTGGCAGGAACTCGTGCAGGGGTGGGTCGAGCAGACGGATCGTGACGGGGTAACCCTTCATCGCCGCGAAGATGCCCTCGAAATCGCCGCGCTGCATCGGCAGGATCTTGTCGAGCGCGCGCTTGCGCTCCTCGGCGGTCTGTGCGATGATCATCTGGCGCACCGTCGTCAGGCGCGTCGGCTCGAAGAACATGTGTTCAGTGCGGCAGAGACCGATGCCCTGCGCACCGAAATGGATCGCGGTCGCCGCGTCCTTGGGTGTGTCGGCGTTGGCGCGTACTTTCAGGCGGCGTACGTCGTCGGCCCACGACATAAACTCAACGAAGTCCTCGGTCGGCGTGGCCTCGACAGTCTCCAACTTGCCCTTGTAGACCTTGCCCGTCGTGCCGTCGATCGAGATATACTCGCCGCCGTTGATGCGCGTACCTGCAATCGTGAAGTAGCCCGCGTCCTCGTTGACTGCCATATCTTTGCAGCCGACGACGCAGCACTTGCCCATGCCGCGCGCAACGACCGCCGCGTGGCTCGTCATACCGCCGCGCGCCGTGAGGATGCCTTCGGCCGCGTCCATACCCTCGATGTCCTCGGGCGACGTCTCGAGACGCACGAGCAGCGACGGCTGTCCGAGCGCCTTGTGCGCGAGCGCAGAGTCGCTGTTGAAGCAGACGATACCCGACGCCGCGCCCGGCGATGCGGGCAGACCCTCGCCGATGGGCTGGTTCTTCTTCATATCAGCCGCGTCGAACGTCGCGTGCAGCAGTGCGTCGAGCTGCTTGGGATCAATGTTGCAGAGCGCCTGATACTTGTCGATCATGCCCTCGTTCACGAGGTCGAGTGCGATCTTGATCGCCGCACCCGCGGTGCGCTTGCCGTTGCGGGTCTGGAGCATGAAGAGTTTGCCGTTCTCGATCGTGAACTCCATGTCCTGCATATCGCGGTAGTGGTTCTCGAGGCGACGTGCGATGTCGATGAACTGCGCGTACACGTCGGGCATGACGCTCTGGAGTTCGCTGATCGGCGACGGTGTACGGATGCCCGCGACGACGTCTTCACCCTGTGCGTTGATCAGGAATTCGCCGTAGAGCTTCTTCTCACCCGTCGACGGGTTGCGCGTGAACGCGACGCCTGTGCCCGAGTCGTTGCCCATGTTGCCGAATACCATCTCCTGCACATTGACGGCGGTACCCCAATCGTAGGGGATGTCGTTCATACGTCGGTAGACGACGGCGCGGGGGTTGTCCCACGAACGGAACACAGCTGCAATGGCCTCATAGAGCTGCGTGCGCGGATCTTGTGGGAAATCCGTACCCTTGTTCTCTTTATAGAACGCGAGGAAGCGTTTGACCAATGCTTTCAAGTCCTCGGCGTTCAGATCTGTGTCTAACTCAACGCCCTTGGTTTCTTTGACTTCGTCGATGATGCGCTCAAACTGCGACTTGGGCAGCTCCATGACGACGTCGGAGAACATCTGTATAAAGCGGCGGTAGCTATCGTAAGCGAACCGCTCGTTATTCGTTAACTTGGCCAATCCCACGACGACCTGATCGTTGAGACCGAGGTTGAGGATGGTATCCATCATACCCGGCATCGACGCGCGCGAACCGCTGCGTACCGATACGAGCAATGGATTATTCTGGTCTCCGAACAGCTTGCCCGCGTTCTTCTCGAGGATCTCGAGCTTCTCGTCGATCTCGGCGAGGATGGGCGGCGCGATGGCGTTGCCATCCTTATGATACTGCGTGCAGGCTTCAGTGGTAACTGTGAAACCACGCGGTACGGGGAAGCCGAGGTTGGTCATCTCAGCGAGATTTGCGCCCTTGCCACCGAGCAGATTTCGCATCTGACCGTCGCCCTCGTGGAAAAGGTATACGTCTGTCTTCTTCACGTTGA
>CAYPOE010000325.1:0-2269 GCA_964412285.1 uncultured Eubacteriales bacterium
ACCATGCAGCCATCCTTCGCGCACGACAGTCGCTCGTCGTTGATGCCGTAGAGTCGCGCATAGTCGCCGCCGCGCGGCAGCAGCGGTTCGCCGATGCGCTCATTCTGGATGCGCACGCCGTAGATCACGTCGGCGGCCGCGAGTGCGTCATTGATGTTGCTGTGTACCGTCACGCCGAGATCGGCGATGCCGTCGGGCAGCATCGTGGGCGGCGCGAACAGGTGTACGTCTGCGCCGAGCGCGGTGAGTGCGAAGATGTTGCTGCGGATCGGGCGGCTGTGCGCGACGTCGCCGACCATCGCGACTTTGAGTCCCTCGAACCCGCCGTACTTCTCGTAGATCGTCAGGCAGTCGAGCAATGCCTGCGTCGGATGCTCGTTGATGCCGTCGCCCGCGTTGAGGACGGCGCACTTCGTGTGCTCGGCGATATAGCGCGGCGTGCCCGTCTGGTTGTGCCTTACGATGAGTATGTCAATGCCGTTTGATTCTATGACGCGAATGGTATCGATGAGCGTCTCGCCCTTGGTCATACTGCTGCGCGGCGCGTCGAAGTTGATCACATCTGCGCCATGATTGCGCGCGGCGGTCTCAAAAGAGACGCGTGTGCGCGTGCTGTCCTCAAAAAAAAGAGTAGCCACCGTCCTGCCGTCTAACTTGCAGGAACGCCGTTCTACCCTTTTAGCGCCGTCTAAGATGCGCATGATGTGTGCGCGGGAACACCCGCGTAAACCCAATAGATTCATTTGTAAGGTAAGAGTTCTGTCCTATTCTGTGTGTCTGTGTGCTATCAACTGTTGTGGTTCTGACTCATCTGGTTCCAGAATGGCGAATCCACTCTGTGCCGCATTGCGACTTTGTAGATCGGATGCGTGTACGCAAGTTCTACGGCGTAGAGCTGTTGCCCATTGCCGCCGCGCCCGTATACGGGATCGCCGACGACGGGGTGTCCGATGTGCGACAGGTGTACGCGGATCTGGTGTGTGCGACCCGTCTCGAGTACGCACTCGGCGAGTGTGCGGTTGCTCCGCCGTTCGAGCACGGTAAAATGCGTGACGGCATGTTTGCCGCGCGGCGTGACTGCGAACTTCTGCCGGTCGCGGTTGTGACGGCCGATGGGCGCGTCAATCGTACCCTCGTCTCGTACTATGATGCCCTCGCAGAGTGCATGATATTTGCGCACGACGACGTGCTCGGCGATGTCGGCGGCGAGTGCCGCGTGCGCCGCGTCGGTCTTGGCGCAGATGATGAGTCCACCTGTATCTTTATCCAAACGGTGTACGATGCCCGGGCGCACGATGTGCGAGCCGCTCGACAGCGCGCCGTTACAGTGATGCAGCAGCGCGTTGACGAGTGTGCCGCTACGATGTCCGGGCGCGGGATGCGTGACCATGCCGATGGGTTTGTCCACGACGATGACGAAATCGTCCTCGTAGACGATCCGTAGCGGGATGTCCTCGGGCGACGCGTGCATGGGCTGCGGCTCGGGCAGATCGACCGTGAGCGCGTCGCCTTCGGCGACGGCGTAGCCGCACTTGCCGACCGTCACGCCGTTCACCGTGACGCGTGAGGAGCGGATCAGCTTCTCGGCGGCGGAGCGCGTGAGGTCGCAGGAATCGGCGACCACCACGTCGAGGCGCGCAGAAACCGCGCTATCCCATTCTAACAGATTCGTCTCGGGTGTATCCGTCATGCGTCCTCCGCTTTGATGGCTGATTCGTTGGCCGACGCGTCGGCGGTATGCTTCTTGGACGCGAACAGGTACAGCAAGATGTATCCCGCCATGCCGATGAAGATCGCACTGTCGGCGACGTTGAATACAGGGAAGTCAATGAGTGCGAAATGCAGGAAGTCCACGACGAAGCCGTAGGCGATGCGGTCGATGATGTTGCCGATTGCGCCTGCGAGTACCAACCCGCGCGAGATGCACTCGAACGTGTTGATGGGCTTGGTGCGCACGCAATAGACCGCGATCGCGAGCGCGATGGCGCTATTGAGCACGATGAAGATCGTGTTGTTGCCGCCGAACATACCGAATGCGACGCCGGTATTCTGCGCGTAGGTCAGGTAGAACACGCCGTCGATGATCGGCACGCTTTCGACGAGGTTGTTCATGGCGAGGAATTTGGTCAGTCTGTCCACGCCGACCGTGAGTAGGAACGTAATGACTGTAATGATCATCGACGGTCAATCTATCGTGATGCGCGTGTTGCACTTGGAGCATACGATGGCCGTGCCGCCGTCGAGCTGATCGTCGTCGATGAAAATCTCT
>CAYPOE010000326.1:0-2265 GCA_964412285.1 uncultured Eubacteriales bacterium
GGTATCGTAGATGTACATGTTCTTGCGCTGAGACACGGGCATGATCACCGCGTCGTCCATGATGCGGTCGAACGCCTGCCTGTAGAGTTCGGCGCGCTGCCGCGTGTCGAACGTCGCCCGCGCCTCGAGCAGCACCGCGTCGAGCTTGGGATCCGACAGACCGAAGCGGTTGTTCGTATCGCTGCCGTACAGTTCGTATACATCGGGATCTGCCCCCGACTGCCAACCCGCCGCCCACATCGCGATGTCGCGACGCTGGATGCGCTCCAGCAGCGTATCCCAATCGGTATCCACGATGTCGAGTACTACGCCGAGTATCGCGAGGTTGCCCTGCGCTTCTTGTAGGATGGGCATGATCGGATGATTGCCCGTACCGCCGCCGTCGATGCCGACTTCAATGCGGAGCTGTGTGCCGTCCTTCTGCATACGTCCATCGAGGTTGGTGTAGCCCGCTTTGTTCAGATAGTCGACAGCCGCAACGGTGTCGTATGGATAATACGGCTTGGCGTCCAACGGATACGCCCAGTGCGTCTTGGCGAGCGGACGCTCGATGATGGCAGCGAGGTCGCCGTAGTAGTCGTCGAGCGCGTCGCGCTTGGCGAGCACACTCATGAGTGCCTTGCGCACATTGACGTCGGTGACGATGCTTGCATCGATACCGATGAAGCCGTAGCCGGGGTTATCGGCGAGCTTGACGGCCAGACCTGCGTTCTTGGCCGCGGTGACGTCGGCGGGGATGGCCTCGGCAATGGCGAGGTCGATGTCGCGGTTGGCGACGGCCTGTACGACGTCGACGTCGCCCGTCGCGACGACGCGGAGTTCGTCGGTGCGCGGCGCACCGTGGATAAAGTGCTTGTTCGCGGACAGCGTGACGACGCCGTCGGCGTACGACGCGAACGCGAACGCACCCGCGCCGACGGGTGCGTCGACCTGCGAACGGATCGCGGTCATGTCGCCCTTGACGAAGCCCTTGCCGTAGACGGCCTTGGGTACGACGTTGATGGACAGCGTGTAGATCGCCGACGGTACGAAGCCGCTGAGTCGCACCTTCACCGTCTTATCGTTGACCTTCTGTATACCCGTGATGTCGCCCACGGGCTTGTGCTTCTGATTCGCCGTGAGGTATGCGTCGATGGCCGACTCGAGCAAGAATGCGCGGATGCCCTCGACGTCGGCCGCGTACTCGTCGTAGTACTCACTGCTCTCGCGCTTGTAGTAGGCGGCGAGTTCGGCCTGTCGCAACGCGTCGCCCTCGAGGTCGTCGGGATTCGTGAAGCCCGAGTACTGGTTGATCTCGTCCGCGTCGAGGTAATCAAAGTCCTTGCGGCAGCGCCAGAGGATGTACGCCTTGACGTCGGCGTCGGTGATGGCGTTGCCCTCGGCGGCCTGTTTCATATCATCGAGCGCAGCGGGGTCAATGTCGTTGCGATACGCGTAGAGTCCCACGATGGGCAGCGAACCCACTTTGCCCACACCGTCGTATGCCTCGTCACAGAGCACCTTATACGTAAAGATGACGTCGTCGGCCGTCACGTTGCTGCCATTAGAAAACTTGGCGCCGTCGCGCAACGCGAAGGTGTAGACGGTCTCGGTGATGGCGCCGTCGGCGTCGGTCACGAGTTCGGGCGGCGCGTAGGTGCAGAGGCCGTCCATAGGCGTACCGTCGGGCGCGACGCGCAGCAGCGGCATAAAGCACATGGCGACGACGTCGAGATCGGCGGGGTTGGTGGCGTAGAACGGCGAGAACACGCCGCCGAACGCCTCCACGCCGAGTGTCAGTGTATTTTTGGGCGGCTGCTCACAGGCGCAAAGCAGCAATACCACGGCGCATAACGCCGTTATGGTTCGTTTCATACTCTTTCTCCGACTTTCTGTAAGTATAGTATAAGGGTAGCGGGTATAGTAAAATAATAGCAAGAATCGCGTACACTTATTGTATCACATTTTATGTAACCGTGCAAATGCAGCGTGTCAAACCGTCGCATCTGTCGCTTTCGATGGGGCGCAATGCGTAATGTTTGTGGGTTGATGAGGTTGGGGAGATGCGTGAAGCCACCGCTGTGGCGGTGGCTTGGGGGGTTGACGAGGAGCGGGACGATCTTCGTTTTTGATAGACATAACAAAAAATCGATAGTTGCCCAACCAATCAACTGAAATGTTTTTCATTTTATACGCTCACTAATCTCTTTACATTTGGCTGAAGTTTTGAAAATATTGGCAGGATAAGAATCAACATATAAACTGTTGATTTGCTCAGTAATCTTG
>CAYPOE010000327.1:0-2257 GCA_964412285.1 uncultured Eubacteriales bacterium
CGCGGGCGGCAACACCCGGCGCAACCGCAAGCGGCTGCGGGACGACGGAGCAGGTGTTTCCCGGGAATACGTCAAACTACACCCACATTCGAGCAAAACTGATAATAATACAGTCACTTGCACGAAGGCTCGCCGATCGAACTTTACCTTAATGCCGCGCGCGCTCCGCCGCGCGTGCATGTCGTTCGTCACGAAGAAGGTGCAGAGTGCCCATCGAAGAGCACGACGGCCGCGGACCGCATCGTTAACGGCTGCACCCAGCGGGCGTTAACGAACCAGTTAAGACGCAGCGTCTTGCAGAACGCCCGGAGAAGTAAGCACCGGCTTTCTCGCCTTCATGATGCCGACTCCGGAATTTCTCAAAAGCATGCGGACACCCGAGCCACCAGCGCGGCCGCTGAAAATCAACTCCAACATGGGAATCAGGCATCCCATTTGACGCAAATACGACGCCGTATGGTGCGATTGTCCCGCAAGGAGATAGATCGACATCCCCTCGGGAGCATTATCGATGAAGAGCCGCGCGTGCGAGCGATCTCTTCCTATTCTGCCGAAGAAGACATGCGATTTTACCCCGGGCGTTGCGTCAACAAGTGCATGGGGCACTCGCCATTCCGCAATCGATTTGCGCCAGTGACGCCAGCGGACTTCGTTGGGTACGATGTCCTGCTTGACCGAATACTGCGGCCCGAACGCGACAGCCGTGGTGCACTTCGGCAAGCGTGACGCGAAATAGATCGCGCCAAACCCACCCATGCTGTTGCCAAGCGTAAACACCGAGCGATTCATCGCCAGCAACGGCCCAAGGCGCTCTACGATCTCGGAACCCGTGACGTTGTACCAACTCCGCGTTTTATCGATCACATAATACTGATCGTGATCCATGCGCTCGAGGGTTCGGACGAACTCCTGCTGCGGTATGCCGTCCGATCCAAGACCAACGCCCGCGAACGAAACGACCGCGCTGCCGCTGCCGCCCCTTTTGCGCGAAATTGAAATTCGCTCGTTGTCGACCAGCATATCCAACATGAACGAACTCGTCGCCGCTAAGGGGATGCGTTCCAGGCCGCCTTGCCGCGAACTGCGACGAGACGGCATACATGCGGATCTTCTTCCTTGGACGCCGCGAGCCCTGTTCCCTCAACCCGCTTCACCGTTTTGAAGCCAATCGCCCCCAGGTCGTTCGCGAACTCATCGGCCGGAAGCTCGCGCAAGTAGAACTGCGCGGTTGTCTTGGGCGGCGGTCGCCCGACGCCGGTCTCAAACTCGGTCGCCACGACGACATCCGGACAAGCGCGCGCTATTGTCGCGAGGATTTTGGCGGCGGATTCCTTCGACACAAGCTCGAACAGACGGCGAGCAACCACAATCAGTTTCAGGTTTGGATCGCTCTCAATCAGGGAAGCCACCGACCTGAACAGATCGTCTAATGCTTTGTCGTCGGTCACGTCGCAGGCGCTAAAGCGGATCGAGGACATCTTGCGAGAGCGCTGAAAGCGTTTTGCGAAGTCGATCGCATCTTCGCTCGAGTCGAGTCCCACAACGGACGCCCCGGAACGCGCCAGAACGACAGCATCGAACCCCGACCCGCAACCGAGCTCGACCACCAGCCAGTCTGGCCCGAGCGTCGGCGCGATACTGTTGGCAAAAGCCGATCCGGTATTGGGCAAGCGGCGCACCGACTGCCGATACACCTGCTTCCAATGCAGCGGACTCAGCTCCTCAAGAGACAACAGGAATTCCTGATCGAACTTCTTCGTCCTGGTGTAGTGGCTGAACCCCGGATTGGGGATATGCCAAGTGTCACCGTACAACTGCGCCAGGATATGCTCGGAATTGAGCGGGACGTCGACCATGACATTGCCGAGCGGCTTCCTCTGAAAGCGAAGGAAGTTTTCGCTGAATGGCACTTCCGTCCCGTGATAACCGAACGATGTCTGGAACTTCCCGTCCGCGTTGAACCACGTATAGTAGATATCGAACGCTGCCGGCGTCTTGATGCCGAAGCCGTGCTTGTAGAGCACGCCGAAGTAGCTGCGCTCGATCAGAAATTCACAGAGCTTCTTGAATTCGGACGTCACGCTCTCACGATCGCGGTGCCGCGATATGTAGGCAAAGTCGAAATCGTTGTCGTGGGCGATGACATCGCCCTCTCGTATGCAGCCCAGCAACGTTCCGTAGAACGGGAAGAGGTCGTACCCGAACTCCGCCTTGATCTCCGTTCGCAACGTCTCGAAAACTTCAAAAACCTTGACCT
>CAYPOE010000328.1:0-2250 GCA_964412285.1 uncultured Eubacteriales bacterium
CCCGCACCTACACATACCGCTGCAGAGCGGCTGCGACGCCGTGCTGTCGCGCATGAATCGGCGCTACACCATCGCCGCGTACGCCGACGTGTTGCGGCGGCTGCGCGAAGTCATACCCGATCTATCTGTGACCACCGACATCATCGTAGGATTTCCCGCCGAGACCGACGATGAGTTTGCGCAGTGCCTCGACAACGTCGCATCGTTCGAGTTGTGCGGCGCGCACTTGTTCAAATATTCGCCGCGCGAGGGTACGGTCGCCCACGGCATGGCGGGGCGAGTGTCACCCGACATGCAGGCACAGCGTATGGCCGCGCTCGACGACGCCGTCGCGGCGTCGCGGTCGCGGTATCTATCACGGTTCGTCGGACGCACCGTCGAGGTGCTGTTCGAGGAACAGCACGACGGCATGTGGAATGGTTATGCGCCACAGTACTTCAAAGTGTGCGCGCCGTGTGACGCAGACTTGAGCAACGCGATATGCGCGGTGCGCATACGCGAGATACGGGACGGCTGCGCGTACGGCGAGATTGAGTAGCATTTGAGCGGCATTAGCGACAGAAGTAGATGAAGTAGATAAAGAAACGAGGGGCATAACCATGGATGTAAACAAGAATAGGGCGCACTGGAACGGCGTCGCCGAGGCGTACGACAGGAGTAGCCATACAAACGAGAATATCCAGCGCATCATCAATCATCCTGCCGCCGCGTTTCACAGTACGACGTGGCGCGTACTATGCAATGCCATACCCAGCATACCCGACCTGCGCGGTCTGCGCGTATGTGTACCGTCGAGCGGCGACAACCACGCGGTGTACGCGTTCGCACTGATGGGCGCGGCGGTTACGTCGTGCGACATATCCGAGCGGCAACTTGAGAACGCCAAGCGCGTATCAGACGCATACGGCTGGGATATCGAGTACAGATGGGCAGACACAATGCAGTTAGACGGCATATCCAACAATACCTACGATTTGGTCTATACGTCCAACGGCGTGCATGTATGGTTAAACGATCTGCCATCGATGTACCGCAACGTGTATCGCATACTCAAGACGGGCGGGACGTTTCTGATGTACGAGATACACCCGTTTATGCGTCCGTTCAATGGTCAAAACAGGGAAGTACTCGAGGTAAAGAAGCCGTACGACAATGTAGGCCCGTTCGAGGACGACAACAACATCACATTTGCGTGGCGTATACAAGACTTCCTCAACGCCATGATGGACGCTGGATTGACGTTGCGACACATCGAGGAGATGTATGAGGAATACAATCCGATCGAACCGTTCTGGAAACGTTGGTGGGAGGATACGGAGTATACCGAGGAGGAGATAGCGGCTATGCGCGATTGGCGCAGGAATCCGCTCGCAGCGATACCAAATTGGATGTGTATACACGCAGTGAAGTAACGGATATACAACAACCCGAAAAATTCGATTGACAAACGCACGTTGAAGGGTTATAATAAATACAGTATGTAACAGGAAACGCTGTAACGTTTCCTGTTGAGGCCTTGCAACCTTGACGATCAGGTTTCACGGTTTAGAAGATTAGATTATATTGAAATCAGAAACAACCGTTAACCTTTGTGGTGGGAGCGGTTGTTTTTGATTAAGTCGACTACATAGCCTGCGATACGCACTACGTCAAACCAGTGCATACACACAAAAACGACTAACAGCTTTATCACTTCCGCTACACTCATCCGATCGCCTCCTTTCACGAAAAATCCGAAGGGAGGCTATTTAGATCAAGGGCATCACCGTCCTTTGGAACTAATCCTCCAGACCGCTATCGCCCAATCGTACAAAAGTTGCTACTACTCTCACATGCATTATACTACATATGACGACAAATAGCAACACATTTCGCTGCATTATCGGCATATGCGATAAGCGCGAGATACAAAAATTCGATTGACAAATGCATGATGAAGGGTTATAATAAACCTACAGTATGTAACAGGAAACGCGGCAACGTTTCCTGTTGAGGCCTTGCAACCTTGACGATCAGGTTTCACGGTCAAAGAGAATAAAGTTTTAATTGATTAAAACAACCGTTAACCTTTGTGATCGGGGCGGTTGTTTTTGATTAAGCGGACTACATAGCTCGATGTATACACTACGTCAAACCAGTGCATACATACGTACATCGCTAACCACTTAAGAACTTCCACCACGTTCATGCTGTCACCTCCTTTCACGAAAAATCCGAAGGGAGGCTATTTAGATCAAGGGCATCACCGTC
>CAYPOE010000329.1:0-2241 GCA_964412285.1 uncultured Eubacteriales bacterium
ATCGTGAGGATCAAGATGATCTGTAGGCTGCGCTGGGTATTCTGCGGCGTGTCGAACAGGTTCATACCGTTGTTCAACGCGTCGAGCGTCGCCGACGTAGGTAGATCCTGCGTCGTGACATTATTGGCGTCCGTTGGCAATGTCGGGAAGTTGGGCAGGTTGAATTGCTCAAGCGTCGTTGCGTCAGCCGCGTATGCCGGTACGCGCAAAAAAAAGGCACACACGATTAGTACGCCGAAAATAGAATAGACGATCTTAGCGCGTTTTGACATCGTGCGTAACCCCTGTGCTTTGAGTGACGTTCTCACGTGACCCTCGTGTATCCTTCGTAATCCCGCAAGAACTTTATGGACGGTCTTGATGATGGCGATCCTCCTGACGTTTGGCCGCGTCGCTGAGGACATGGGAAAAGTCGTGCGTCGACGCGGTATCCTTGTGGGTCAGCCGCATGTACGCGCGGTAGATCGGATTGTTCCGCAGCGACTGCATGACGGGCGAATCGGTGTAGCCACTGGCAGGCTGTTCCTGTTGCGCGCGTTCATGGAGTGTCTGCAACTCGCTGTACGGCATGGAGTGCAGCAATCGACTCTCACGTGGCGATACCGACAGAATGACGGCCGTATCGCCGATCCGCACGAGCGCGAGGTATACGTCCTTGGTCAGCGGTAACACATCGAGCGTCTGCATGTAGGTACTGCGCCGTCCGCCGACGCTACGCTTGGCGTAGAACCGCGTAAAGTAGTACACGGCGAACAGCATGGCGATGACGCAAAACAACACCCAGATGATCCTGCCGACGTCGGCGAGCGTATAGTAAGCGGGCATCACTCGAGCAGGCTCTTGGGGGCTGCGATGATATCTGTGATGCGTACGCCGTAGTTATCATCGATGACGACAACTTCGCTCTTGGCGATGAGCTTACCGTTGATATAGATCTCCACGGGTTCACCCGCGAGCTTGTCGAGTACAATGACGCTACCGAGGTTCATATCGAGGATCTCTTTGATCGAACGTTTGGTGCGTCCGAGCTCGATCGTGACCTGCAGCGGCACGTCCATGACGAGGCCGATGTTTTCGGGGATGAAGTCGCTGGCGCCTGTGCTCTCGAACGCTTGATATTGCACGGGCTGCGCGTTAACTGTGTGCTGTGGCATAGTGGGTTGTGGCGCGCTGTGCGCGGACTGCGGCACGGGTTGTTGCTGCATCTGCTGCATGAGTTGCATCTGCATCTGTGCCTGCATCTGAAGCTGCTGATTGAGTGACGCGATTTGAGTTTGCAGGTCGCGTATGAGCTGATCATTCTGCGCGTTATACGCGGCTGCGGGCTGTTGCATAGGCATAGGCGGCGGTTGGATCGGCTGGGAGATGGGCATAGGCGGCTCTACGGGGTGTTGCACAGGTGCGGGTGTAGAAGGCGGCTCATATCCCGAATAGTTTGTCGTATCAATCTCCTGACCCGATACGTGCGCGGGTGTATCGTACATCTCGATGTCGAGTGGCTCGCTCTCGTACGAGGGCGCAGGCATATCATCCACATTGCCGAGCAGCGTCGATATAAGATCCTTTGCGAAATCGACGGGCATGAGCTGGCGAATGTTGGAGTTGATGAGACCCTCTACCTCCATTGTAAAGCTGACGCTGACATAGGTATTCTCGATGCCTTCGAGCAGGTCGCCGACCGCGTCGCTGAGCGTATGGATATAGTGACACTTGGGTGGCGATATATCGATGGGCATCTGGAGGATCGACGCGATGGAGATGGCGGCCGATGCGATCATCTGGTTCATGACCTCGCTGATCGCCGATATGTGCAGCTCGCCGAGTTCATCAGCCGTATTGGTACCATCGCCGCCGAGCAGCAGGTCGGTGATGATCTTGACGTCAATCTCCTTGATGAGCAGGATGTTGGTACCCGATAGGCCCTGCGTATACCCGACCTCTACGACGACGAACGGCATATCTTGCTCGTTGATGAGTTTCTGCACCGTGATTACGGATACGACGGGCGTCGTGATGTTGACGCGGCGATTGAGCAGCGTATACAGCGTCGTCGCTGACGTACCCATACTGATGTTACCGATTTCACCGATGGCGTCGATCTCATCTTTGGTCAGCAGATCAGACAGATTGTCGTCAAGCGTATCTAAATAGGATTGCGGCGCGGCGCCCAAATCGGGTTCTGGTTGGGGCGTTGCGGGTGGCGTATCGGAGGAAGCGTTCGTAATATTCAATAAAGCCTCA
>CAYPOE010000330.1:0-2230 GCA_964412285.1 uncultured Eubacteriales bacterium
CCCGAGGTAGTCCATCATCGCGCGGATCTTGTCGTCGTAGATGATGCCGACGCACGGTACCGCGACCCGCGCCGCATAGAGCAGCGCGTGCAGGCGCATCGCGATGCATAGCCGCGCGCCGCGCATCACGCGGCAGAGTGCCGTCGTATCCGCGCCGTCTGCGAACTCGTGCGGCACGGTGAGTCTGTCGGCGATGCGCCGCATGACGCGCGCGTCCGCGTCGGGCTGCATGATGAGCAGCACGGCCTTCATGCCGTATCGCACACACACGTCGTTGACGACCTGCGCGTACACGGGTGCGTCGACCGTATACCGCCGCCCCTCGCGCAGCGACAGCACCATGTACGGCATCCCTGCGTCGTAGCTGCCGCCGTCGTCGTCGCGCAATCCGAATACGAGGTCGGCGGTCACGGCGATGCGCGGCGCAGTTACGCCCATCTGGGCGAGCAGATCGGCCGACTGCCGTTCACGCAACGTAATCGCTTGTACGCGCGACAGGATCTTGCGCACGAGCGGCACGTGTTTGTCCTTGACAGGGCCGATGCCGTTGGCGTAGAGCATGTTGCGCACGCCGAGCGCGTCGGCCAGATGAATAAAGCCGCAGTACACGCGGAGTGAACGCGACGACGTGCCGTCTTGGATCAGGTTGCCCCCACCCGTGAGCAGGATGTCGGTATGCTTGAACAACCGCCATATCGCGAACAGGTTGTATCGGTAGATGCTGTGTACGCCGTATTGCGTCGCCGTGGCGGCCGGGGTCTGCGACAGCACCGTGATGTGCGCATCAGGGCGGATCGACCGTATATCGTCGACGATGGCTTTGAGTAGCGCGTCGTCGCCGACATTCTGGAAGCCGTAGTATCCGAGGATCGCGACGCGCGGCGGTACGTTCGTCAGCATCTCCCGGTAGACTGCGAGATAGTCGCTTGCCATGCGCGACATCGAGTAGTGTTGCAGCACAACGTCGCGGCCGTACGCGCCGTACGCCGCGCGTTGCTCGTGCGTGGCCGCGAGGAGGGTGTTGACGTCGCGCGCGAGTCCGTCGGGTGTGGGCAGATCCGTACCTCTACAGCAGAAGTTGCTCTCCATTGCAAACGCGATGTTGCCATCGTCGGGTATGCCGACGTAGCCCTCGTTGCCCGCGATGACGACGGGTACCGCGCACGCCATGGCCTCGAGTACCGCGCGCGACACGCCGACGAATACGTCGCACGCCTTCATGTAGTCCTCAACGGCGAGCATCGCGCCGACACAGTATACCGCCTGTCGACCTGTACGCGCATTGGCCGCTTCGGCGCGTCGACGAACCTCCTGCATATCATCGCCGTCGCCGACGAGTACGATGGTCGCGTCGGACGGCAGCAGATGCGCCGCGTCGCAAAGCACTTTCGCCGCGAACGAGCGGCTCTCGTCCATGCGGCTCACGTTGACGATGAGTGCGCCGCCATCCGGCGCGTACTGCCGCCGGATGGGATGGTTGCGCTTATCCTCGTCGGACAGGCCGCTGTATCGCTCGGTATCGATGCCGTTGACGGTGACTGACGTATGCTCGGCGGGATAACCGTAGTTGTCGATGACGTAACGGCGGAGATCTTCAGATACCGTGATGCAGCGTTCGCCCCAGTCGGTGAGCTTGCGGTAGTACCATTTGAGCTCGAATACCCAGTGTGTGGACGTGGCGTAGCGGAAGTGCATGAACCGCCGCAGCGTACCGCAGATGAACGATGGGATGCGCGCGTGGGCGTGTACGACGTCGTACTTGCCGCGCGCGATGATGCGCCGCAGCAGGATCAGTGAACGCAGCATACAGTCGGGGCGCTTGGTGTGCATCGGCACGATGTGATGCGCGATGCCGCGTTCGGCGAGCAATGTACAGTAGAACCCGCCGTTGGAGGCGATCTCGACTGTGTGTCCCATACGCCCGAGCGCGAGCGCGAGGTCGATGACGTGGGTTTCGGCGCCGCCGATGTCCAACTTTTGTAACAGCATTAAAATTTTCATAAATAAGATGTATATAAGACGATGCGCGGCTGGGTAGATTGCAGAGGATGGTCTATCGTATATTCTTCTGCCATTATACTACCCCGTGGCCGGAATTGCAACTGTATCCCGACTATATCCCGTAGGAATCGCAAATACTATTGTAAGCGAATTGACAGAAATAGATAGATATGGTATAATTATGCGGCAGGGCAGCGTATAGTCGCCCTTACGCACACATGAGTAAAGG
>CAYPOE010000331.1:0-2214 GCA_964412285.1 uncultured Eubacteriales bacterium
CTTATGTTTCTTATTATACAGGTACCTTATGAAATAATCAATAAGCAGACATACCAAATATCGTCTGATTATTTTACATATATTTATGCAAATATACTACACACCCTCGAGTGCATCGGCCTGATTCGGCGTAATCACGGTATCTGCCGCACTCATGAGTTCAACCGTCTGCGCGACGGACTTGGTTCCTACGACCGCGCACATGGGTAATGCGTTGCAGGTCAAATACGCGATGCACGCCTGCGTCGGCGTGATGTCGAGTTCGGCGCACAGTGCGCGTACGCGTTCGGCACGCGCATAGGTGTCGTCGTTGCCGTACCGCTTGTCGGTCGCCTCACTGACGGGTTCGCCGCCCACGCGCTTCATGATGATGCCGCCTCCGATGCCACCCCACGCAAGCACGGGTATGCCGTTTTCGATGTAGTATGTCTTGTCTGTGCAACTCATGGGGATGAGGCCACTCGACGACGCGCCGTCGTTCATGCGCGCCAAAGCCGTGTGTACCTGCGAAGACTCGAATCCGCACAATTTGTGCGCCTCGGCATAGGCGTTGGCCTCGGCGATGCGTTCGACCGTCCAGTTGGATGCGCCGATCGAACGGATGTTGCCGCCCTTGATGTACTCGTTTAGCGTCTCGATGATCTCGCCGACCTCGACCGACGGATTGTCGCGGTGCAAGTAATATACATCAATCGCATCGATGCCCAAACACTCGAGGCTGCGCTCGACGTCCTCGCGGATGTACGCCGCGCCTACGCGCGGGATGTGCATGGCGTCGATCATGGGGTGGCAACCCTTGGTGATGATACGCAGCGTGTCGCGCAGGCCTGTTACGCGCATCCACTCGCCGATGACGCGCTCGCTGTACGGCGCGCCCGACCATTCGCCGTATACGCGTGCCGTATCGAGCGCAGTACCGCCCTGCCGTACGTACGCGTCCATGATCGCGCATGACTCGGCCGCCGTCACGCCCGAACCGAACTGCGCCGCACCCAATACGATGCGCGGGAGCGTGACGGCGCTGCCATATTTCTGGAATGCCAATGTTCTCATTGTGCCTATACCTCTTTTATCTATGAATGATCATGATGATTATGCTTGACATTTCTTCCGCTATATTATATCATAAGCTAACGAAAAAACAATATGTTTCAAAACAAAACGATAGGAGGTACGTATGCATATAAAACAACGGAAAGAGCGCTGGCGCGCATTTTATGATCTAAACTCCGACGTCAAGACGCTGTGCATCGTGAATCTGCCGTATGGCGAACGTCCGTGGCCGTTCCCGCAGTATCAGCAGCAGCGTGTCGACTGGGCGCTGCGTGCGTATGAGCTGCAGATGAAGGCGGTCGAATGCGTCGACGACGACCAAATCCCGCACTTGCGCCCGTACACAGGTACCGAGATCTTCGCCAATGCGTTCGGCTCGCCGATCCACTACCCCGAGGACAACATGCCGTTCGCGTTGCCCGCCGTACATAACGCGGCTGAGGCCGAAAAACTCGGCATACCCGACATACGCGGCGGCGTGCTCGGCATGGTCTGGGACATCGCCGATGCGCTGCATGAGCGGTATCCCGATGCGCCCATGATGTTGCCCGACATACAGTCGCCCGTCGACGTCGCAGCATTGGTTTGGGAGAAGGCCGATTTCCTCACGTCCATGCACGATGAGCCTGAAGCCGTCCATGCGCTCGTCGCCAAGGCGCAGACACTCATGTTCAACTTCCTCGACGCATGGTTCGACAAGTATGGCAGAAAGTACATCGCGCACTTTCCCGATTACTATATGGAGGGCGGCGTCACGCTGTCCGAGGACGAGATCGGCGAAGTGTCGCCGCATATGTTTGACGAGTTCTGTAAGCAACCGTTGTACGACCTGTCTGAACGATATGGCGGCATCGCCATACACTGCTGCGCGCACGCCGTACATCAGTGGGACAACCTCGCCGGTGTACCCGGATTGCGCTTGATCAACCTGATTCAGCCGCCCGAGGTTACGATCAAAGCCATGCGCCGGTTCGAGCGTGTATGCGCGCAGTTTCATCCGTGGTACGGCGAAGGCGAACCCAATCCCGCGTGGATCGAACGCATTCCCTCTGATGCGCGCATCGTCCTGACGGCCAACGCCACCGACCTCGACGACGCAGCACGTAAGGCAGAAATGCTGCGCGGTATGGCCGCGATGCGCTGACGCAAAAGGATTTTTAC
>CAYPOE010000332.1:0-306 GCA_964412285.1 uncultured Eubacteriales bacterium
TCCAAACATCCTCCCGTGATGTGCTGTATAGATTATACCATATCAGACATCTATTAACAAGTCGGTTTATCGGACAAGTGTCGCATCGACAGAATTCGTCTTTATATCATATAATAATAGAACAATTATACTGTTATACCATCAGGAGAAAATCATCATGATCCATTTACTACTATCAGGTTGCAACGGACGTATGGGCGGCGTGATTTCGGAGGCCTTGCGTGACAACGCCGTGATCGGCGTCTCCGCGGGCATCGACGTCAGAACCGAGCAACGATACGGTTACCCCGTCTATCCGAGCATTGC
>CAYPOE010000332.1:316-2193 GCA_964412285.1 uncultured Eubacteriales bacterium
AGGGCGCGTTCGACTGCATCATAGACTTTTCGCGTCCTGATGCGTTCTATGGTCTCATCGACTATGCTGAGCAACACAAATTGCCTATCCTGTTCGCGACCACAGGCTATGACGATATGCAGTATGAGCGTATGCGCAAGGCGGCGGCCGTGATCCCAATTTTCTGCTCGCCCAATCTATCCATTGGCATCTACATGCTCAACCGACTCGTCTGCGAGACTGCACGCATCCTCGAGCAGATCACGGATGCATCGGGCATCGCGCCATATGACATCGAGATCATTGAGAAGCACCACAATCGTAAGGTCGATGCGCCGAGCGGAACGGCGGTCAACATCGCGAACAACATCGCGAACACATTGTCGCATACGTCGAACTTCATCTTCGATCGCCACAACGAGCGCCGTCCGCGCGACCGCGACGAGATCGGCATTCACACGATACGCGGCGGTACGATTATCGGCGAACACACCGTGATGTTCGCGGGTACGGACGAGGTCATTGAGGTCACGCACAAGGCCGAGTCGTCGGCCGCGTTCGCCAAGGGCGCGATCTCGGCCGCGCACTTTATCACAGGGAAACAGCCGGGTATGTATAACATGAAGGATATGTTAGAAGGTTCGTAAATTAGAGATTTGCAAATGAGCAATATATAAATCCCACTGTCGCTCGTCCGGCAGTGGGATTTTGTTTACAAATCTACATTATGGGATAATACGGGTTGCCCCCGCATAATGATCAGCGTAGTAGCCGCTTGAGATCGTATCGTAACGGATCTTGACGCCCGGCTTGACCGAGTGAATCATCTGGCCGTTGCCGACATAGATACCGACATGGTCGACGTAGCCGTTGTTGCTGAAGAATACCAAATCGCCCGCACGCAACTCGCTCTTTTGTACGCGCGTACCGTTGCTCATCTGCGCGGCGGCAGTACGGTTGATGTGATAACCAAATTGACGGTAGACGTATGATGTGAAGCCCGAGCAGTCGAAACCCTTGGGCGACGCTCCGCCCCAAACGTATGGTGTACCAAGATAACGTGCAGCATATTCTACGACGTCCCACGGCTCTTTCTCTTTGAAGAATTCCTCGAAGTCTACCTCGACGTCGAATACGAATTCGCCGTCGTTGACGTAGAAGTCGCTGACGACCTCGGGTTCCTCGGGGACAAACCCTTCCGGATAATCGTCACCCTGCGGATACGCACTCGCGTATTCGGCGTAGTCGGGGTCACCTTCTTTGGGAATCATACCCTTGTAAAGATCGCGGCTGCGATATAACATATCGCCGCGTTTGATAATCATATATTTATTATAGACGTACCCTGTCGCCCCATCGTACGTGACAAGACTCCATCCATCTTTGAAACTGTGAATATCAACCTCGGTTTTGTTTGGAATCGCACTGATAACAGCGCTCTCCATATCAGGCAACGCGCGCATATTGATACCCCCGTTGGCATTAACAACACCCGTGGTGGCGGCATATGCGTATGTAGCCGTCAATATACAGTATAGCACGCACAGCGCGCATATCATGCCAGTCCGCTTGATCACTCGCAAGGGTAGCATCCCTCCTTTTTCTGTGGTACATATTTATCGTAATATTGTGTTTTGTATATAGCTCACATGACTAACTCTGGAATATTATACAACATCTATGCGAAATTGTCAAGTCATAATATTGGGGTGGTGTGTCCCATTCGCGTCCATCACAAATAATCAAGCACACTAAACGGCACTTCGCGGTATATATGCAGATGCTTCTTAGGATTATCACTTTCGCGCTTAACAGGTACACAATGTTTTAACTTAGCCTCACCAAACTTATTATAAGCGTTGATGAACGCGCTAAGCACAGCTTGCAAGGTAGCAAGA
>CAYPOE010000333.1:0-2179 GCA_964412285.1 uncultured Eubacteriales bacterium
AGACACGCCGTTTCGCAGGATCAAGCGATCCACATGCATCTTTCCTCATTCCGATTTCTGATAAATTCCGATAAAACCGACGCGATGTTTTGTATATTTTTTTGTGTGTGATGCAATGGCGTTTGGGAACGGACGCTAAATCATATGCCTATAGAGCATATCGATCTATCCTATATAAGTATTTGATATTTGATTGATTCGCTTATATAATATCTGTACTTAGTATACTATCTGTATCTGTAATAGGGGGATGAAGTATGAACTTAACTATATTTTTGGAACACGTCAATAGCGGCAAGGAAGTCGTTGGCGGTTCGGAACTTCACGCGTTCATGGTCGAACTCAGTCAGGAAGCCATGCAAATTACATGCGAACTCAACAACGCGTATCATACGCCCGAGGAAATACGCGCGCTGATGTCGAAGCTCATCGGCAAACAGATGGACGCATCCTTCCGCATGTTCCCGCCATTTTACACAGACTGCGGCAAGAACATCACGATAGGCAAACGTGTGTTTATCAATTCGGGCTGCCGCTTCCAAGATCAGGGCGGCATACGCATCGGCGACGATTCGCTTATAGGACACAACGCCGTGCTGGCCACACTCAACCACGGCATCGCGCCGGATCAGCGCGGCAATACGTATCCCGCGCCCATCGTAATAGGCAAAAACGTATGGCTCGGCGCAAACGTGACGGTCACATCGGGCGTCACCATCGGGGATAACGCGATCGTTGCCGCGGGTGCGGTCGTGACCAGAGACGTACCGCCGAATGTAATCGTAGGCGGCGTGCCTGCCAAAGTAATCAAGCAGATTGAAACGGAGGGGCCGTGTATATGAAGCGGTTATCCCGATTGGCAATCGCTATGTTTTGTATATATAGTCTGACGGGTTGGGTCAGCGCGTGTCGCGTGAAAACGTCTGCCCACCAACGCCGAACGCGTAGGCGGCATCCAATCTGGTGACATCATGCTGTATGGCTCGGATTGCTTGGTCTTGTTTTACGATGATCTCAAGACGCAGTACAGCTATACGAGGATCGGCAAAGTCGATGATGCGTCGGGACTATCCGACGCACTCGGTACAGACTCTGTGCAAGTGACATGGTCGGTTGTCAAATAAAATCCAGCACTTTGGTATTCTGTAAAGACAGGGAGGTTATGTGGACTGTGATTTGCCGCATCAGAGATTCATCTGTAGCCGCTCCAAGAACTTTGCGGCCGCCTTGGAAAATACCCGATGCCTCTTCCAAACAATGTCCAAGTGCGCCTCGAGACGGGGCGACAGCGGGCGGAAGCACAGGTTGCTTTCGTCCGCTGTATTGACCAATTTGTCGAGGCACAACGCATACCCCAGGCCTTCGTCTACCATCAGCGAAGCGTTGAACACGAGGTTGTAGGTGCCTATGATATGCAGCCTTTCGATATGTCCGCCACTCCAACCTGAAATCTGATTTCGCACCATGGTCTGCCGCGACGTAAGGATCGGCAGACCTTCTAAGTCTTGGATGGTGATATGTGCCTTTCGGGCGAGCGGGCTGTCCTTTCGCATGAGCAGCCCCCATACATCGGTATCGTGGAGTCTGATGTAGTCGTATTTCTCTATATCCGCCTGTCCGACGATGATACCGAAATCCAATAGACCCTTGTCTAACCGCTCGGTTACATCATCGGCATTGCCGCTATGCAAATGATAGCGAATGAGCGGATATTCTTGTTGCAAATCAAGCGCCGTTTTGGCGATGATACGCATGGCGTTGGTCTCGCCGCCGCCGATGTATATGTCGCCGCTGATCACTTCGTCCGAAGCGCGAAACTCGGCCTGCATCCTATCCGCCAACTCGACGATCTCTTCCGCACGCTTGCGCAGCAACATACCCTCGGTGGTAAACGCCACCTTGCGACTGCGACTCCCTCTTATCCATAACCGCGCGCCTAACTCTTCTTCCAACTCCATGAGTTGCCGCGAGAGTGTAGGCTGCGTGATGTGTAGCGACTCGGCGGCTTTGATGATGCTCTTCTCTGTTGCTACTGCAAGAAAATAGCGCAAGACGCGCAGTTCCATTGCTGTATCCTCTACTTTGTTATACGTAGCGTACACGATAGGTGCGGATGGTTTTTTATCGTTCTTGGATTCGTTGCTTTTTTGAAGGACGCACGGAGGAAAACCCATCGTTT
>CAYPOE010000334.1:0-2172 GCA_964412285.1 uncultured Eubacteriales bacterium
CTGCCGCCCAGTCGTCCGGGCAACATCCTGTACGATGGGAAAATTGTGGGTACGCACGACGGCGCGGCGGGTTACACGATCGGTATGCGCAAGGGATTGCACACCGCCGTCGGACAGCGCGTCTACGTGACGCGCATCGATCCCGTGACGGGCGACGTCACGCTCGGCGACGCGTCCGAACTCTACCGCGACGTCGTACACTTGACCGACGTTGTACTGCACATGCCCGATCTCACGCGTGCGGCGGCGATGATCCGCTACAATGCCGCACCCGTACCGTGCGACGTACGCCTCGATGGCGACGGCGGCCTGACGTTGCTGTTCGACACGCCCGTGCGCGCGCCCGCCGTCGGGCAACACGCCGTGTTGTACGACGGCGACGTCGTGGTCGGCGGCGGACGGATTTGCGGTACGACGGCGACTGCTTCGGGGAAGCGGTGAATTTTCGCAAGATTGGTTGCAAGCGGGTAGTCCTGTACGTTTGTACGCACTGGTATGATATAGCGCGTACGATGGGCTATGTAGTGGGCTGAATCAAAAACAACCGTCCCTCCCAAAGGTAAACGGTTGTTTTCATGCAGTTTATTCTACTCCTTCAGACCGTGAAGCCCAATCGTGAACGCGAAAGTCCGCAAGGCCTCGGCGGGGAACGTTAGCCGCGTTCCCCGTTACATACTGTACATATCTATCAAACTACAGCCGACCCATCTCGTACAGCCGCGCGAACTCGCCGTTCTGCGCGAGCAGCGTGTCGTGCGTACCTTGTTCGAGTATGCACTTGTCGCCGAGTACGATGACTTTGTCCACGTGCTTGATCGTCGATAGCCTGTGCGCGATGACCACCGACGTGCGCCCGCGCATGAGCTGCTCAATCGACTGCTGCACCAAGACCTCGCTCTCGTAGTCGAGTGCGCTCGTCGCCTCGTCCAAGATCAGGATCGACGGGTTCTTGAGGAAGATCCGCGCGAGACTGATGCGCTGCCGCTGTCCGCCCGAGAGCGTGATGCCTTTGGTGCCTACGACCGTGTCGTAGCCATCGGGCAGCTTGTCGATGAATGCCGCCGCGTTGGCGAGCTTGGCCGCCGCGCGTACCTCGTCGTCGGTCGCGTCGTGCTTGCCGTAGCGGATGTTGTCGCCGATCGTGCCGTTGAAGATGTAGACCTCCTGCTGCACGATGCCGATCCCTGCGCGCAGCGACTCAAACGCAATGTCGCGGATGTCTGTGCCGTCGAGTGTGATCCGCCCCTCCGTCGCATCGTAGAATCGTGCGATCAGCGACGCGACGGTCGTCTTGCCGATGCCCGACGATCCCACGAACGCGACGCTCTGTCCGCTGCGCACCGTGAAGCTGAGGTTTTCAAGTACGGTCTCGTTGCTGTCGTCGTAGCGGAAGGTCACGTCCTCGAACGCGACGTCGCCGCGAATCTGCGCCATCTGTACGGGATGGGGCGACTCGGTGACGGCGGGCTGCCGCTCGATCATATCCATGAAACGGTTGAAGCTGACCTTGCCCTCTTCGTAGAGCCGGAAGAAGTTCATCATGGTCATGACCGGCTCGTACAGACAACTGATATAGAGCAGGAACGTCACGAGTACGGAGACGTCGAGTGCGCCGTTGCCGATGAACGCCGCGCCGAAGAATACGACGAGCATGGTCAGAAACTGTGGATACCCGCCGACCATTTCGTAGAAATACGCCTCAACTTTATAGAAGAAACATTTGCTCTTCACGTATGCGTCGTTGCTGCGCTCGAACTTGGCGTGTTCAGTCGCCTCGTTGCCGAACGCCTTGACCGTGCGGATGCCCGACAGCATATCCTCGAGACGGCTGTTCATGTCGGCGAGGTGGCGCTTGGACTGCTCCAATCCATGTTCCATGAGTTTGTCGGCCTTGATCGCCGCGAAGCAGAGCAGCGGGAATACGCAGAATACGATGGCCGTGAGCGGTACGTTGATGTTGATCAAGATCACGAACGCGCCGACGAACTTGATCGCGGTCATGAGCAGATCCTCGGGCGCGTGGTGGAAGAGTTCGGTCATGGCGGTCAGGTCGTTCGAGATGACGGTCATGAGTTTGCCCACGCTCTCGCGGCTGTGGAACGAAAATGACAGTTGTTCGTAGTGGGCGAAGAGTTCGCCGCGCATGGTACCTTCCATTTTGGCGCCCATGGC
>CAYPOE010000335.1:0-2166 GCA_964412285.1 uncultured Eubacteriales bacterium
CAGCCAGCAACGACAGCACCATGACGATGGACAGCAGCACAGACAATGTACGCTTCATTTACATGCCTCCTGTTTGATATTTTGCCTTCTTTCCGCGCGCGTCACGTTTTGTGGCGTACGGCGATACGCGCAGCATGGCTGTGATTCTGTATAATTTAGTCATGTTGGTGCATATCGCATATATACTTATAACACATTATATAAAAATTGTCAAGTATTAATTCATACCCATTGACATTATTATGTAAAATTACCCTAATACAGGGACAGCCATAGAGCATTTTATCACATAAACAAATCCCGGATCGAAATCCGTCAAAATCACTATGTAAAACGGCGCATGTATATGCGCCGTTATCAGTACTGTTGAATGTTACTCGTCGTACCAGAGCTGCTCGGCCGAGAAGTTCACGCCGATGGCGACGATCTGATCCGATACATTCTTCATTGTCGCACGTACGAGCAGCGGCTGCTTGACGTTCTGCAACGGTATGATATACCATACGTTGTCGCGCAGGCTCTGCTGGATCTGCTCGTAGACCTTGTTCGCATCAGGTACCGATACCTGCATCAGAGACGCGACGAGCTTGTAGAACTCCTTGACCTTTTCAGGAGGTTCCTCGCCCTTGACGGCCTGTACGGTCTCAGTGCCATCCTCGTTCTTGATGGTGATCTCTTTCGTCTGCGAACGCCAGATCTCCCAGTTGCGACCCCATGCGCTGAAACCAAAGTCCTGATAGAACCACATGGGCGCGCTCGTCCAGATGATGCGAGCCTGCAACTCATTGGCCGCACTCTTGTTGCCCACCAGACTCGACTCGATGCGCTTGGATGTAGCGTCGATGCCCACCGCGCGCCACATCTCTGTAACCAATTCGCACATGGGTACGATGTCGGGCGCTTCGGCGCCGTTCTCGATGATGAGCTGGAACTTTACGCCGTCGGGTCGGCGGTAGAAACCGTCGTCACCCTTCGTCATACCCATCTCTTCGAGCAATGCCATGGCCGCGTCGGGATCGTAGGTCGCATCCTGCCACCAGCCTGCATCTGCGAATCCGTAGTAGATCGAATCCATGATCTCCTCGCGGTCTAACGCGAGGGCCAGCGCCTTACGGAAACGTACATCCTGCACGACAGCGCGGTATCCTTCGTCGCCGTACGTCTGGTTGATGAGGATATCCGTCGGATTGACGTGCATGGGGGTCATGAGCGTCTTGAAGTTGCCTTTCTCTTCGTTTTCTTTATAGAGCGGCAGGTTCACGAGCGACGCCGACTCACGCATGAAGTCTACCTCGCCGGACATCATGCGCAGCTGTACCATTTCCATGTCGGTGACGAGCGTCGACTCGATCGTATCGATGTACGGCAGCTGCTGACCCTGCGGGTCGATCTTGAAGTAGTACGGATTGCGCTCGTAGACATACGTCGTGTCGTTGGCCGATACCAACAGCCACGGGTACAACTTGGGGAAGCCGACGCCTTCTTTGCGATTGAGCTCCCAGTTCGTGATGTCCATCTTATTGAACAGATTGACCCACGTCTTGTCCTCGCCCTTGGCGATGCCGAACTCGTCGCAGAGCTTATCCCACTCAACTTTGTCCGCGTCCGTCGCGTATTTGGGATGGAACTTCTTGAGGTAGTGCGCGGGTTTCAAGAATTCGGTGTAGCCGATCCAACCCGCAACAGACATGCGGATGACCCATCCGCCATACGGCTGATCAAACTTGATCTTGAACGTCCAATCGTCGACGACCTCGAACACCAGCGGCGTGCCCTCGGCCGTGCCACCCGAACGCATCCACAGCGGCAGCACGGGCGTGATCTCTTCATTGAACCTGAAATCCTCAAACGTGAATCGGAAGTCTTCCATCGTGACAGGCGTGCCATCCGACCACTTGAGGCCTTCGCGTAAGTAGAATGTAAACTCTTTCTGATCGGGCGTAACCTCGTACTTTTGCAGGATGTTGCCCGTGACCTCTTTGCCGAGGATACCCGGGGTGTTGAGCAGCGGCTCGTTGTTCATGACGAACACGTCTGCGTCCCAGTCGACGGCCGACGTAACGGTGCGCATAACGCCGCCGTATTTGCCGACCTCAAAATCCATGACGTCTTCGGGTATTTCGTTGACGAGCTTGGGTACCTTGGGCAGGCGCTCCTCGACAGGCG
>CAYPOE010000336.1:0-2143 GCA_964412285.1 uncultured Eubacteriales bacterium
CTGGAATGCGATGTCCTCGATGGTCTTGATGATCTTGCTGATCTCGGACGACTTGGCGTTGACTTGCGTGATCTCGTTCATGAGATCCTGCATCTTTTGATACGTTGAAACCAAATTGTCCTCGACCGCATTGGTATCGCCCGTGGTCTTGGCAATGCTTTCACCAGTCAGCCCAAACTCTCGCTGCATCTCGGTGATGGCCGCGGACAGCTGTTGGATGGCCCCGGCCTGTTCCGTCGCGCCCTGCGCCAACTCCTGCGAACCGTGGGCGGTCTGTTCGGAACTGAGCGCGACCCCGTCGGCGATCTGCCGTACCTCGGCGAGCGTATGGTTCAACAGCCGATTCATGTCCTGTATGCTCTGGTGCAGTACATCGCGTTCGGAGCGTTTGGCGGGGGCGGTCGTGAAATCACCGCGCGAGACGTGTTCGAGCGCAGTCGCCTGCACGCGAATGCCGTCTACGACGGACTGAAACGATGCAATGAGTCGATCGATCTCGACAATGTCGTTGTCGCCCTGGTGATCCGAGAGCGAGACTTCGACGCCGCCCGCCGCGACCTCGTCGGCGACGGCGACCAATCGGTTGATGGGGGTAGAGATGCTCTTGGAGAGCCTACGCGAGAAGAGGAAGCCCACGACAAACAGCAAGGCTCCGATTGCGACCCCGGAGAGGATGCGCCAGAGGATCTCGGTATGGGTCTGTCCTCGGAGCGTCCGCAGATTGTTCTCGATGTCGTCTACATAGTTGCCCGTGCCGATGACCCAGTCGAATGGCGCGAAGTATACCGCGTACCCACGCTTTGGCATCGGTGCAGTCTCCCCGGCCTTGGGGAACGCATAGTCCGTAAAGCCGCCGCCCGGTTTTTGCGCGTTTTCGATGATCATCCTGATGAAGGGGAGACCATTGGCGTCCTTGGCGTCCAAACGGTCGGTGCCCTCGGTGGCGTTGCCCAACAGTACGACGTTGACGCCTTTGGAGGTATCGATCCAGAAGTACCCGTCTGTGCCGTACCGCATCTCTCGAATCACGCCGGCGGCCGCCGCTTGCGCCTGTTCGGTCGTCATCTGGCCGGAGGTCGCGAGCGTTTGGTAGTAAGCGGCCACGCTTGCGGCGTTTTGCACCTGTTCTTTGATGATGCGGTCGAAGTTCTCGTGGGCCAGCGTATCCTGTGCATTGATTTGTTTGTTGCCCAATGTGATCAAAGTTACGATGTTGATCGCGAGGAATGCGAACAGTGCGATCCCCAAAATGGTGGCTGTCGAAGAAACTAGTTTCCTCTGGAATGTTTTATACTTGCGATTCATGCATCCTCCTGTTACTCCATCCACTGCTGTCTTGATGGCTGCTATTCAGCCTTTTTATATTTTTCAGTTTTTTCGGAAGTATCTCGCGCATCTTGTTTCATGCCCTTTTTGTATTCCGTAATGTCGACGCTGCTGACGAGGCAGGCCTTCCTGTTGTCTGACCAGTTGATCCACGTGGCGTCCGTCTGAACATAAATATCGTACTTTTTGTTGTGAATCTCCACTGTACACCTGTGCTTGACGTCCGACAGATGCGCCATCGGGCAATCCTCGCAGGGATGCTCATTGCCGCGGTACGCTACGTGGCATTTGCGGCCGATGGACGGATGCCCCGTGAGGCGCACCACATTCTGATTTTCATACAGTACGGTGTATTGGTCGCGGTCGATGACGTAGGCGAAGCTGTTCATGTTATCCATGACCGTCTCGATGGCCTGATAGTGGCGCGTCTCCCGTTCGTCGACCCGCTGCTTTAACAAGAAGGTCGCGAGTACATGGCAGATTGTGCAGATCTCGTCGATCTCGGCCTCGGTCGGTATACGCTCCTTGGTGCAGTCGTCGAATCCGATGAACCCGATGAGCTTGGATCCCTCCCGGATGCCGAACTGGAACATCGAGCGGATGCCCTGCGGTCCGAGTACTTCGCGTTCCATCGCGGGCAGCTCATCGAGGCTCTTGAGGATGAACATACCCGTCTTGCAGAAAGAGTCCGTAGAGCTGGCCACGGCCTCTATGGGGATGTTTTGCAGATGATTCATCTCGGCACTGACGCCGGGCGTACACCATTCAAACGTATTGGACGTCGTGCGGCCGTCTGGACTCGTCTCGAAGATATACC
>CAYPOE010000337.1:0-2143 GCA_964412285.1 uncultured Eubacteriales bacterium
AGGGACGGGCTATCACAGATGCTCGAGTCCCATGATCGCGATGCTCATGATATTGATATGATAGAAGTCTCTTACGACACAGACGAAAGTGAAGAATCATGGATAACAACGTAACGGTCGCGCTCGTACAGCTCGGCTGTGAGAAGAATCTACTCGACGCGGAACAGATGCTGCATTCGATCGGCGAGGCGGGGTATACCCTCGTCGCGCACGAGGGCGAGGCACAGGTCATCATCGTCAATACCTGCTGCTTCATCGAAGCCGCCGAGCAGGAGGCCATCGATACAATCCTCGAGATGGCCGAGTACAAGCGCGACGGCACGTGTAGGCGACTCATCGTATCGGGTTGCCTTGCGCAAAAGCGCAAAGAAGAGATCATGGCCGAGATCCCCGAGGTCGACTGCATCGTCGGCGTAGGCGGCTACGGCGACATCGTCAGCGCGATCGAGGGCGGTACGGCCTACGCCGACAAGCCCTACGCACTGCATGACGGCGGGCGGTATATCTCGACGCCGCCGTACGTGTCGTACATCAAGGTCGCCGATGGCTGCGACAACCGTTGCAGCTACTGCGTGATCCCCGACATACGCGGCCCGTACCAGAGCCGTCCCATCGAATCCATCGTCGCCGAAGCCCGAGACTTGGCCGAAGGCGGCACGACCGAGCTGATCTTGATCGCACAGGATACGACGCGCTATGGTTCAGACTTGTACGGCGAACCCAAGCTCATCGAATTGCTCACGGAACTACTCAAGATCAATGGATTGCACTGGATCCGACTGCATTATCTGTATCCCGAGCGCATCACCGACGCGCTCATCGACTTTATTGCAAGCAATCCGCGCATCTGTCGCTACATCGACATGCCGCTCCAGCACTGTAACGACGGCATCCTGAGGGCGATGGGTCGGCGTGGCGACAAGGCGTACATCACGGCGCTGATTCGCACATTGCGCGAGAAGTTGCCCGAGGTTACGTTGCGTACGTCGCTGATCGTGGGATTTCCCGGCGAGACGCAGGAGATCTACGACGAACTCTGCGATTTTGTGCGCGAGACGCGGTTCGAGCGACTCGGCGTGTTTGCGTACAGCGAACAGGATACGCCGTCGGCCAAACTGCCCGACAAAGTCAACGAGGAGACCAAGGCTGAACGCGCCGATGCATTGATGGAGATGCAAGCGGGCATCATGGACGAGCTATGTCGTGCGCGCATCGGACAGACAGTCGAGGTACTCTGCGAGGGCTATGACGGCGACGTCAAGCAGTACTTCGGTCGTACGCAGGGCGACAGCGTCGACGTCGATTGCAAAGTATACTTCCAAGCAAAACGGCGCATCGCCGCAGGTACGTACATCAACGTCCGCGTCGCAGACACCATCGACGTGGATCTATTGGGCGAGGCCGCAGAGTAAGCGCGAGGTATTGACGTGAATCTACCCAACACCATCACCACGATTCGCATATTGGCCATACCCGCGCTGATCCTGCTCGTCGGCATGGGCGACGCGCGCGCGGCCATTGGCGCGTTTGTGGCCTTCCTGATCGTCGCGTCGACCGATTGGGTCGACGGCTACATCGCGCGCAAGACCAACGCCGTGACCAATCTCGGCAAGCTGCTCGATCCGCTCGCGGACAAGCTGCTCGTCTGTGGATTGCTCATCGCGTTCATCGAGTGGGGACAGGTACCTGCGTACATGGTCATTGTGATCGTCGCGCGCGAATTCATCGTGACGACGCTGCGCATCGTCGCCGTCGACGCGGGGTACGTGTTGCCCGCCGACATGGTCGGCAAAATCAAGACGACGCTCCAACTCATCGCGATCGGCGCATTGCTGTTCGACCACATCACGATACTGACCGTGGCGGGCTATGCACTGTCGAGCATCGCACTCATGCTGGCGTTTTTGTTCACGATTTATAGCGGTATACATTATTTATATAAAAATCGCAGCTTGCTTCAAACGACAAACAAGTAGTAAGGCGTGAATTGAAACGAGGTGTTTTTTTATTACTAAAGTACTCATTGACGCGTACGGCGGAGACAACGCGCCTGCGGCCGCCGTGGAGGGTGCGTTGCGTGCCGCGACCTTATATGGCGCGTTCCCGATCTTCCTCGGCGATAAAGACGAAATCAGCAAGTACA
>CAYPOE010000338.1:0-2143 GCA_964412285.1 uncultured Eubacteriales bacterium
GACCCCGATATCCTATCGGCCATCGAATGTCATACGACGTTGAAACGCGACCCGAGTCAATATGACATGGCGCTGTTTATTGCAGACAAATTATCTTGGGATCAAGAAGGGAAGCCGCCATTCTACGACAAAGTACATGTTGCTCTGTCAACTTCGCTCGAGTCTGCATGTTTGCAATATATGACTTATATGCTTGAAAATCGTTTGATTCTACACCCGCATACATGGTTTTTAGATGCAAAAATATTCTTAGAAGCGTCCCACGTTCAATAGCAAATCCCATTAGCTTTATCCACGCGCAGGCACAGATGACTCGCTCGCAGAGGGGTTTGTTGTTTGCCATTTTACGCAGGCCATTACATACCCGTAATTTATCGCACTTTTTTGTACGTCGCAGATACTATAGGCGTTAAGGTTCGGATTTAACACTTGTATTTTTTGCAATTAAAGAGTAAAATAGTATAAGATAAGCAGTTTCACGCATCATTCGCATCAACCATCTGCACAGATGCTACCGAAGCGAATACTAGCGAATCCTAGCCAAATACCAAAGCAAAGGGTGGGCATCGTGTGGGATTCGGCAATGGATCCATCCGCAACGCACATCAAATCCATATCATCAACATATCTTCGGAGGAACGTATGAACAGACTGAAAGATAAAGTTACAATCGTCACAGGCGGCTCCAATGGCATCGGCCGCGTCGTCGCCAATGAGTTGGCCAAGGAAGGCGCCAATATCATCATCGCCGACATTCGCCCGTCGGAGTGCATCGACGAGATCCGCGCACTCGGCGTTCACGCGATGTACGTCAAGACTGACGTGCGCGATCCCGAGAGCGTCAACGCCATGGTATCTAAGGTCATGGACGAGTTTCACCACATCGATGTGCTGTTCAACAACGCGGGCATTTGCACGCATGTGCCGGCCGAGGATCAAACGTTCGATAGTTGGAAAGAGATCTTCAACGTCAACGTACACGGTGTATTCCTCGTCGCGCAGGCCGTCGGCCGCGTCATGATCAAGCAGGGCAAGGGCAGCATCATCAATACCGCATCCATGTCTGGCTCCATCGTCAACTGGCCGCAGCGACAGACCGCATACAACGCATCCAAGGCCGCCGTCATCATGCTGACCAAGTCGCTCGCAGTCGAGTGGGCCGAACACAACGTACGTGTCAACTGCATCTCGCCGGGGTATATCCGCACCGAGATGACGGGTATGGCAAAACCCGAGTGGATCGAGGAGTGGAACGTGTATTCACCGCTGAGGCGCATGGGTACGCCGCAGGAACTTGCGGGCGCGGTCATCTATTTGGCCGAGGACTGCAACAGCTTCACGACGGGCAGCGACTTCATCATCGACGGCGCGTATACCGCTCGTTAAATCTGTATCACGCATCGCTTATCGCTTATCTCATTGCTTATTACGAATGCATATAAATCTATGTCGTCAATTGTGGGACGGCAGAAAGAGGACAACATGGAATTATCTACACTGCGCCACAGCGCGTCGCATGTGTTGGCTGCGGCTGTGAAGAGGCTCTATCCCGACGTCAAGCTCGCGATCGGGCCGTCCATCGACAACGGTTTCTACTACGACTTCGACAGCGACGTGCCGTTTACGCCCGACGTACTCGAACGCATCGCCGACGAGATGAAGAAGATCATCAAAGAGGGCGAGGAGTTCGTCAGCTATACGATGCCCCGCGACGAAGCGATTCAGTATTGCGCGGACAAAGGTGAGATCTACAAGGTCGAGCTGATCGGCGATATACCCGAGGGAGACGACATCTCGTTCTATAAACTCGGTGAGTTCGTCGACCTCTGCCGCGGCCCGCACGTGGGCAAAGCGTCCGAGATCAAAGCGTTCGCATTGCTCTCGTGTAACAGCGCGTACTGGCGCGGCAGTGAGAAGAACAAGATGCTCCAGCGGATCTACGGTACCGCATTCACGAGCAAAGATGAGTTAAAGGCACACCTCCAACAGCTCGAAGAGGCCAAGAAGCGCGACCATCGTCGCATTGGCGGCGAACTCGATTGGTTCAGCATCGATGAGTACGTCGGCAGCGGTATGGTACTCTGGCACCCAAAGCTGTCCATCGCAAGCGCGGCTATCAGTATATCTATACGCCGCAGGTCGG
>CAYPOE010000339.1:0-2120 GCA_964412285.1 uncultured Eubacteriales bacterium
ACGGCATGATACAATAAAGAACAAAGGGGTATGGTAGAGCATGAACAACGCTTACTTAAATAACATACTCGAGCAGCAGCGTAAGGTTCACGCGTCGCAGCCCGAGTTCTTGCAGGCGCTGACCGAGGTGCTCGAATCCCTCGAGCCTGTCCTCGACAAGGAACCCAAGTATCAATCGAGCGGTATCATCGATATGCTCGTTGAACCCGAGCGCATGATCTTCTTCCGTGTACCGTGGGTCGACGACAGCGGCGTCGTGCAGGTCAATCGCGGCTACCGCGTGCAGTTCAACTCTGCGATCGGCCCGTACAAGGGCGGTCTGCGCTTCCATCCGTCGGTCAACGCGGGTATCATCAAGTTCCTCGGCTTCGAGCAGATCTTCAAGAACAGTCTGACAGGTCTGCCGATTGGCGGCGGCAAGGGCGGTTCGGATTTTGATCCCAAGGGTAAGTCCGACGGCGAAGTCATGCGCTTCTGCCAGTCGTTCATGACCGAGCTGACCAAGCACATCGGCCCCGACACCGACGTACCCGCAGGCGACATCGGCGTAGGCGCGCGAGAGATCGGCTACATGTACGGCCAGTACAAGAAACTGACCAATACCTTTACAGGCGTACTCACAGGCAAGGGTCTGGTCTACGGCGGTTCGCTCGTACGTACCGAGGCTACAGGCTACGGACTCTGCTACTTCACCGATGAGATGCTCAAAGCCAAGGGCAACTCGTTCGAGGGCAAGACCGTCGTCATCTCGGGCAGTGGCAACGTCGCGATCTACGCGGCGATCAAGACGATGCAGCTCGGCGGCAAGGTCGTCGCGGTATCCGACTCGGGCGGTTACGTCTACGATAAGGACGGCATCGACATCGACCTCGTCAAGCAGATCAAAGAAGTCGAGCGCGGCCGCATCAGCGAGTACGCGGCACGCAAGGCAGGCGCGGTCTACACCGCAGGTTGCGCGGGCATCTGGAGCATCCCCTGTGACATCGCACTGCCCTGTGCGACACAGAATGAGTTGGACGAGAACGCAGCCAAGACGCTGATCGCCAACAAGGTCATCGCGGTTGCAGAAGGCGCGAATATGCCGAGCACACCGGGCGCAGTGGAGGCGTTCATCAAGGCGGGCGTCCTGTTTGGGCCGGCCAAGGCTGCCAACGCGGGCGGCGTCGCGACGAGCGCGCTCGAGATGAGCCAGAACTCCATGCGCTACAGCTGGACATTCGACGAAGTCGACGCGAAGCTCAAGGACATCATGAAGGGCATCTACGCCAACGCATCGAGTGCCGCAGCAACGTACGGCTTCGACGGCAACCTAGTCGTAGGCGCGAACATCGCGGGCTTTAACAAAGTCGCTACGGCGATGATGGCGTACGGCGTGTAATAAGCAGTATTTGCCATTTTATATGTAGTATGGTATAATAACAGCGCGGCATAATACTGCCGCGCTGTTTGCTATTCAGGCGGTGCAGGCCGCTTTATCAATGCATTCACGCGTTCAATCAACATGTCAAATGCAGGAACACTCAACACACACAAATGTCTTGTGATCTTTCTTTTATCAATATTGCGTATTGCATCAGGGCGTGCAGCAGAGTGTTGCGGCAGCACGCCGCTTTCGAAAGCATCTTGATTGAGAGCTAAACCTTCGCGCCGATTGATCGTTGAAGTGATCGCTACAACAATTACATCTTTGTGCGTAGAGTTATACGCGTCGTTGGATATGATAATAGCAGGTCTTGTCTTGATTCCGCTGTAATCGCTGTATATAAACGGCACATAAACGACGTCGCGCTGTTTATAGGTCATTGATGGCCTCGCACCACTTTTCGTGATTGTCAGCGTCCTCGCGCCAGGTAGCCGCAGATTCCTTCAACCATGCGAGTGTCTCCATGTTGTCGTACCGCAAAACGCGAATATACTGATACAGTGCGTCAAGCACGTCATCGGGCGTATCATTTACTAAATCTATAATCTTACTCTTAATATCTTGCATCTCATCACCTCCACCCCTATTATACCACCGCAACGCGCGTTAAACAAGGCCGCATGAAATTGTCAGCGGTATTTGCGATTTTATATGTAGTGTGTTATAATAAATAGAAAGCATTCATGAGGATGCTTTC
>CAYPOE010000340.1:0-2118 GCA_964412285.1 uncultured Eubacteriales bacterium
CAAGAAGATCCTACTGTGGCCGAGAGAGATCACATTCGAGGCATACAACTTCGTCTTCACGCAAGGACAGATCACCGATCCGTATAAAGTGACGATCTTCATCACGGTCGTCGGCACGATATGCAGCTTGTTCTTCACATCGTTCTCGGCTTACGGTTTCAGTAAGACCTTCCCGGGTTCCAAGATCTTCCTGCGGCTCATCGTACTCACGATGTTCATCGGCGCGGGACTCATCCCGCAGTACATCGTACTGCGCCAGCTCAAACTCATCAACACGATGCAGGTATACATCATACCCGCACTTTGCAATACGTTCTACTTCATTGTCATGCGCACCAACTTCCTCGAGTTCCCGAAAGAGATCGAGGAATCGGCCAAGATCGACGGCAGTACCGACTACGGCATCTTTTTCCGCATGGTATTGCCGCTGTCGTTGCCCATCATCGCCGCGATTGCATTGTTCTACGCGGTGGACTACTGGAATACATTCTATACCTCGCTGTTCTTCGTCAATGATACGAACAAAAAGACGTTGCAGAACTTTCTCTACATTGTCATATCCAAGACGCTCAACGAGAACAGTACGACAGGCGCCGCAGTCGCGACGTCGGGCGCGCCGGTATTCTCTGAGACCATTAAAATGGCCACGGTCATCATCACCGTCTTGCCCATCCTGATCGTCTACCCGTTCTTGCAGAAGTATTTCGTCAAGGGCGTCATGATCGGCGCAATCAAAGGCTGATGCGTTGATATATCGAGCCTCGGCTCTTTATATATACATCTGTTCAAGGAGGATTCACCATTGAAAAAAATGTTAGCTCTTTGCCTAACGGCGATGCTCGTGCTCAGCTTGTTTGCAGGCTGTAGCACCAACACGGGCGGTACGAGCAACACTGCTACCACAGATGACAAGACCGCTACGGACACTGCCGCTACGGATACCGCGACGGAAGACACGGCTACCACAGACGCAGCTACCACTGATGCTGCACCGTCGGACGCGTTCGACGTCTCTGAAAAAGTAGACGTCGAGTTCATGACCTATTTCGTGCAGAACGTATCTGAGGACGACGCGGTATTAAAGGCCGTCGAGGATAAGTTCAACATGAACATGAAACTGACCATTAGCCCCCACAACGACTATGGTCAGGCGCTCAACCTGCGCATTGCATCGGGCGATTACCCCGACTACTACCGCGTCATGGATGGGAACACGTACAATCAGCTCGTGGAAGACGATATGATCGTCAACATATCCGAGTATACGTCCAAGTTCCCGCTGCCCAACCTGACCAATCATCTGTCGATGCCCTTTGCAAAATACTACGCAGAGGACAACGGGTTCTATCGCGTACCGACTTACATCGGTAACTTAGACCACGGTATGTATATCCGCAAGGACTGGTTAGACAAGTTGGGTCTCGAGATCCCCAAGACGTACGACGAGTTCCGCACGACGCTCAAGGCCATCGTGGACGCCGATCCCGACGGCAACGGTACAACGGGTTTGACCTCGTACGGCCCCGAGTTCTGGCTCACCCACATCGCCAAGAGCTTCACAGGCTTCAACGGCTGGCGCAAGGCAGACGACGGTACGTGGGAATATGAGCGTACGTCCGAAGGTTTCAAAGAGTTCCTGAAATTCCTGAATTCGCTCTATGCGGACAATCTGTTAGACCCGGAATTCGCTACGATCACGATGGAGAAGGCTATGGAGAAGCTATCGTCGGGTCGTGCTGCGGCATTGCTGCACAACGCGAGCCTCGGTTGGTGGAACCGCATCGATGAGCCGCTCAAGAACTATAACCCCGAGGGTGAACTTGCGCTCGTCGCACCCTATCCGTCGGGTCCCGCAGGCGCACACAAGGTCGGCCAGCTCCCGTACTACGGCGGCACCGTGCTGTCGTCGTCGGCCAGCGAGCCCAAGCGTCTGCGCTTACTCCAGTTCGTAGACTACATGTGCAGCCCCGAAGGCATCGACCTGGGTCTGTACGGCGTCGAGGGCGTACACCACACGGTGGACGCAAATGGCAAGAAAGTCCAGAATGCCGAAGCTGTCCAGAAGGACTGGGGACAGGAGATCAGCGTCATGCTTGAGCACTTCAAGTATGGCGAGGC
>CAYPOE010000341.1:0-2089 GCA_964412285.1 uncultured Eubacteriales bacterium
CAAAGAGGGACAATACGTATACTACAGCTTGTGCGACAAACACATCGCCGAGATCTTAAAGAGCGGTGTACAGCACATCATGGGAGAAAATTGCGATGCATAAAGTTGACACAATCAAAGACAAAGATGCACAAGATCATGGCCGCGATGTATGCGACAGCTGCTCGTGTGGACATGGGCATGGTGCAAACGAACATGAACACGGCGGCAATGCCAAGTGGATCATCGTGCGTTTGAGCGCGGCATTGCTCCTCATGATCGCGGCATGGCTGTGGAAACCGCCGATATATATAGAAATCAGTCTGTTCGCGGCGGCGTACCTGCTTTGCGGCGCGGACGTCGCGTGGTCGGCGATCAAGAGCATCGTGCGCGGCCGGGCGCTCGACGAGAATTGCCTGATGTTCATCGCGTCGGCCGCCGCGTTCGTGATCGGGGAGATGGGCGAAGCCGTGGCCGTACTGTTGCTATACAGCATCGGCGAGATGTTGCAAGATAGGGCGGTCGACAAATCGTTGCGGAGCATATCGGCGCTCACGGCGCTGGCGCCCGATACGGCCAATCTGCTCACGGGCGGCGGCATCGTCGAGGTACCGCCCGAGCGGTGCGGCATCGGCGACACCGTCGTCGTGCGCCCCGGCGAGCGCATACCATGCGACGGGGAGATCGTATCGGGTAGCGGCATGATCGATACACGTGCGCTGACCGGCGAATCTGTACCCGTACACGCAGAGATCGGCGACGCGGTACTGGCAGGCACAATCAGCAACGACGGCCTACTCCACATCAGAATTACGCGTACATATGCCGACAGCGCAGTATCACGCATACTCACGCTCGTACGTGACGCGCGGGAGCGCAAGGCCCCGGCGGAACAGTTCATCACGCGGTTCGCCCGGATTTACACGCCCGTCGTAGTCGGACTGGCGGCGGCCGTCGCGGTGCTGCCTGTATTGTTTGGGGCGTCGTTCGACACATGGTTGTATCGCGGACTGTCGCTGTTGATCATCAGTTGTCCGTGCGCGTTGGTCATATCGGTACCTGTGAGCTATTTCGGCGGACTCGGCGGCGCGGCCAAGCACGGTCTGTTGGTCAAGGGTGGTAACTACCTCGATGTGTTGAGTCGCGTGCGTACTGTCGTATTTGATAAGACAGGGACGCTGACCTACGGCAGCTTTGATGTGACTGCCGTATCACCCGCCAACGGCGTGGACAGCGCTACGCTGTTGCGTTACGCCGCGATCGCCGAATCGGGTTCCACGCATCCCATCGCGCGCGCGATATGCGACTACGCCGCACAGTGTGGGATTTCTCCCGACACGCATGGCGCACAACCCATTCTTACCGAACACGCAGGACACGGCGTGAGCTGTGACCTTGACAGCGGTACGGTGTATGTAGGGAACGCCGCATATCTGGCAAGGCGCGGGATCGATACGCCCCCATCTACGTTGACCATGGCGCATGTGGCGTTAGACGACGTTTACCTCGGCAACATTACGATAGCCGATACCGTGCGGGCGGATGCGCAGTCGTGTTTGGGTACGCTGTCGCAGTTCGGCATCAAGACGGTTATGTTGTCGGGCGACAACGCACAGGTCGCCGAATATGTCGGCGGCGCGTTGGGTATCGCCGACGTACGCGCACCACTGCTACCCGACGGCAAGTTGAGCGCAATGGAAGAGATTGCCCACTTGGCAGACGCCCCCGTCGCGTTCGTAGGCGACGGCATCAACGACGCGCCGGTACTCATGCGCGCCGACGTCGGCGTGGCGATGGGGGGCATCGGCAGCGACGCCGCGATCAATGCGGCCGACGCCGTACTCATGCACGACAGGTTGAGCAGTTTGACCGCGGGCGTCGCCGTTGCACACAAAACACGCCGAGTGGTCAGGCAAAATATCTTCGCGTCACTCGGCGTAAAGTTTCTGATTATGCTGCTCGCCGTATGCGGCGTGGGCAGTCTGTGGCTCGCGATCTTCGCGGACGTCGGCGTAGCGCTGTTGGCTACGGCCAATGCGTTGCGCTGCTCACGTGTAAAACTGTGATCTTAGCAATCGGGTATATCGATGGCCGGCGGCTCCAAGTCGCT
>CAYPOE010000342.1:0-2068 GCA_964412285.1 uncultured Eubacteriales bacterium
CCCAAGCTCGTCGTACAGACTGAGTCCAAGGGCGGTGCAACCTCGGCCGCCGTCACACCGCCCTTGGACTCAGTCTGTACGACGAGCTTGGGCGTCGCATTGACTTGGTGCGCCGACGCGGACTCGGCGAGTACCTTAAAGTTGCGGTCGTAGATCGAGCCGCGTCGCGGCGGCAGCAATCGGTCGCGCGTCTGCTGCTCGACCGCATCCTTCTGCAACTCCTCGCCCTTGACGATTTGTATGTAACCCGTGCGTATAATCAACGCCACGAGCAGCGTCATGAAGCCTGCCAATACGATCAGCAGCTTCTGTTTCATCTTGAACTTGGGCATATATCACCTCATGATCCATCATACACAAAGCCTTACGCACCTACTGATTCCTCTTATTTATATTCATACGTAGGTCGTACAGGCTTTATGTCTCACTTGCCAAAATACGCGACCAACTTGTCGAATACATCGAACAGTCTGTCCCAAAACGAACCCGATCGCGTCACGTCGGCGGTCTGCTGGGGTACCTCGGCGACGTCAACGGCAGGCGCTTCGATGCGTACGATCTGGTGCTCGTCAGGCATACTCATGCCGAGTACGTCGATGGCGTAGGCCTCGACGGCCGCGATGTCGATGCTCGACTCGATCTGCATCTCGATCTGCTTGTTCGCACCGATGAGTTCGGTCAACTGCTTGTCCTTGTCGACGATCTCACTGTGCAAATCGTAGGAATAAACATACCTCGAGCACAATAATAATAATACAGCCGCCAGTATGCCTAACTTGATCACCAGTCCGAGCTTCTGTCCGCTCGGCTTGATGATGCGGTTGCGTACGCGCCTTTTGATGTAGCGCTTGCGAGGCTGTTCAGGTTGTGGAGCCAGTGCACTCGTACCGTTTACATCGTATGCCATGTGATTCACCTCATAAAATATTGCCACGGAAATAGCGCGTACATGCGGATCAGATGCGCTCAATGACGCGGAGCTTGGCCGAACTGCTGCGCGAATTGTCGCGCAATTCGTCCAATGTGGGCGTGATGGGTTTCTTGGTAATGGGCAACGCGTCGGCGCGCTTGTCGCAGTTGCATACAGGGAAGTCGGATGGACAGATGCAGTCGGTGCAGAGATGTGAGAACCGCGTCTTGACAATCCTATCCTCGAGCGAGTGGAACGTAATGACGCCGAATCGCCCGCCTGTCACGATGCGCGCGGCGATGGCGTCGATGGCGTCGGCGAGTCCTGTGAGTTCGTCGTTGACGGCGATGCGGATCGCCTGAAACGTGCGCCCGGCCGGATGTTTGCCGCCTGTCTTGTGCCATGGGGGCAACGCCGATTTGATGATCTCGACCAATTCAAACGTCGTATCGATGGGCTTGTCCGCGCGGGCGGCGATGATACGCGCTACGATGCGCTTGGCGTTGGACTCCTCGCCATAGTGGAACAAAATCTTCTCGAGTTCGGCCTGCGAGCAGTGGTTGACGAGGTCGCGCGCCGTGATGTCGGACGTGGGATCCATGCGCATATCGAGCGGCGCGTCGTGGCGATAGGAGAATCCGCGCGAGGGCGTATCAAATTGGTGCGACGACACGCCGAGATCGAGGATCGCGCCATCGACCGTCTCGACGCCCAATTCGTCTAACAGCGCGGGTGCATTCATAAAATTACCATGTACGAGCGTAATCATATCAGGGGGCAAGATTGCCGACGCGGCGGCAATCGCGTCGGTATCGCGGTCGACGCCGATGACGCGCCCTCCGCGCCGCACAATCTCGGCCGTATGGCCGCCGCCACCCAAGGTACCGTCGAGGTAGACCCCGCCCTCGTGTACGCGGAGTGCGTCGACCAGTTCATATAACAGAACCGGCTTGTGCCGGAATACAGATGCAGATGCAGACGTAGACATACGCTATCACGACCTAAATCATTATTTATACGTTCGCTTTATAAATTAGCATTGCAGCATGGATACTAAATACTTGACATAACTTGTTGATTTACATTCTAACATATTTATCCGCTCATGTAAAGTCGTTGATATTACAATCGTGTTACAATCATGTTACAAAATCGCGG
>CAYPOE010000343.1:0-2009 GCA_964412285.1 uncultured Eubacteriales bacterium
CACCTCCGAATTCGGCCCGAACCAGACCGTCACTGTTGGCGCACGTGCCGACCTCGAGTATGAAGCTCGCGCTGGTCACGTGGCAGTTATAGCGTTCTTTGGCAAGGTTGATGGGGCGCGCCAAACCTGGGTAGAGCTTGTTCATCTCGCGCTGATACTTCATCGAGAACTTGAGTCCGTCCTGCCAATTGTCATTGGGTAGTCCTGCCTGATTCGTGCCGCTGACGATCATGACCTGCGCGACTTTTTCGCCATTCACGTCGCTGCACAGTTTGATCGTCTCGTTGCCGCGCATAACGGCGTCGCGGTGTACGTCGACGACGACGCGGATGCTCGGATAGGCGGCAAGGTATTCGTTGATGCGCGACAGCATACGCGTGTAGCTGCCGTTGATCGAGGGATAATCATTGATGATCTTGTCGTGGATGACCGAGATGCCCTTGCTCGTCAGCACGTCGGCAATCTCATCGCCGATGCGCACGACGTTGTAGTTCATATCCTCGGTACGGTCGGGATCCGACGGTACGTAGTAGTCCTGCCCCTCGGGCGTATAACTCTCGGACGAGTGCGTCTGCACGATGAGTACCTGCGGGCCTTCATCGGCAAAGTTGAAGTTTAGTACGCCATTGAGTAATTCCGATGGATTGAGCTGATACGTCGTGTTGTTGTTGATGTAGATGCCCTCGATGCTGTCTTTTTTATTCACGGGCGTCGTCAGCGACAGTTCGCGGATCATGGAGATGGAGTCGGCCAATCCTGGACTGTCATCGGTGGCGTTGTCGTCCTCATACACCCACGGATCGGCCTGTGGGACGGCGGCCGGCATCTTGCCCACGGCATACGGCGGCATGGTGACAATGGGCGCGTTCGCATTTGCATCGGCAGACGGAGGGGAGGCCGCGTCGTCGATGTGCGCCATGGCGGGGATGGAGTCGTCGAGCAGGCGCGACAAATCCTCGGGTGACGGCTTGTCCGCGATTTGTGGGATCACCTTGGCGCAGATCAATACCGTCGCGATGATGCAGCATACGGCCGTGATGATATTGGATATGTATAAGTCGCCGCGTCCACGGCGCAGGAACACGTCCTTGAAGGGCGGCTTGTTTTTATTCATCATTGGATACTTGATTTGGATGCTTTACTTTAGATGCTTGGGATCTTAGAGCTTGGTATTTGTATGAGTCATGTGTATGGGTTGTCTGTTTTATAGTATATGCCGGAACTGCCGTCGATAGAAGTTAGTAACAGGACAACGCATCGATGTCCTCGACCGTGATACCGTCGTGTAACGCAATGCTGATCGCATTGGCAATGATGCGCGACAGGTGCAGCACTTGCTTGTCGATCTCTTTGGGCGTTACGATGAGTCGCTCGATTTTGGGATTATCCAACAGCTTATCCATAATCTGTTCACGATCTATATTTATATTGTGACATAGACCTCGCCCGTTGTCAAGTTCTGATGATCCCGATTGTGCGCGCTCCCATTGTTCTACCGCCAGCGACACGGCCTCATCCGCGATGGACGTCACATCTATGACCGTAGGCACACCGATTGCGATGACAGGTACGCCGAGCCTGGCCGCGTCCAACGCCGTGCGGCGGTTGCCGATGCCGCTGCCCGGGCTGATCCCTGTATCGGTGAGCTGGATCGTCGTCGCAATGCGCGATACGTTGCGTGCCGCGAGCGCATCGACCGCGATGATCAGCGTGGGCTTGACGTGCTGCGTCACGCCGAGTATGATCTCGGCGGTTTCGATGCCTGTGACGCCGAGTACGCCGGGAGACAGTGCCGCTACGCTGTGCAGCCTGTCCGCAAGTTCGGCGGGCAGTTGCGACTTGATATGCCGCGTGACGAGCATATGGGACACGCACTGCGGCCCGAGTGCGTCGGCCGTGATGTGTATGTTCCCGAGTCCTACGACCAATACGTCGGACGTGTCGAGTTCGCCTGTGAGTACTTGCAATTCCTGCGACAGCGCGTCGGTACAATCCTTGACTGCGTCGTG
>CAYPOE010000344.1:0-1998 GCA_964412285.1 uncultured Eubacteriales bacterium
CATTCTCCAACCGACCACCTACTTCGTCGGCTTTTGACACTATCTTTATCAGTTCATATTCCTTTACGCGCGCGATAATAATGCCGTCGGTTGCGTCGTACAATGCCCGGCATTGCTCCTCGACAATATCTTTGGGAGTTTTCGCCTCTGTTACATGAAAATTCCGTCTCCATAAACTCTCGCTCATAACTGATCCTCCATAATTGAAAAACAGATCGGCAGATGGTCGCTGTAGCATCGCGTATCGGGCAAACCTTTGCGGTTCAGAAACGCATGATGGCTTGTTTTTTCTATGATGCGCAGTGACGAGCTGTCAAAACATCGGATCATCTGTGGTCTCATCACGACTTGATCCAACACGTGCCAATACGGCTGTACGCTGTGGGCGGTTGCATGATAGTATGTGTCCTCGGGTTTTGAATTATCACCAAGCAAACTCCAACAAGGATTATAGAACAACTCATACTTTTTGCCATCAAATTGCCTATACTCCTTTTGCGCTATACTCGCATGAGGCGCGGCATTGATACCGTTTGTGCCTAACATGGCAGTTTCGTATGGATTAAAGTTAAAGTCTCCGATGATCACTGTGTTGTTATGACCCATGCGACATTCAGCATCTATGATATTGTCACGCAATAATGCGACGATGCCTTTTGGAGGCACGCGAGTTCGTTGGTATCCCCTGCGCGTTATGATGCTCAATTCATCGGCCAACATGTCGGCATTGCCGCGAAACTCCCCCAATAAAATCATATCCAAATCATGCTCAATCGATAATTCGGACAGCACACCAACTATATCTGCGTTGTTGTTGATGTTCCAAAACAATATATTGATCATACGCATCCACCCGCCCGTTCATAGGCTCGCGCCGCACTCCTTACGCCGACCGCCGAAACAGTGCCAGAATCGCCTGCCACAGCGACTGCTTGGCGGGCGGAGCTTCGGGCTGCGCTTCTACGTCGAGGTTATCGATGGCTTCGGTGAGGTCGTAGTCGCTGTCAACGATGTCGGCGGCGTAGAGCGTCGCACTGCCGGCGATGCGGTACGCGTCGTCGGGCAGCAGCGCGTTCGGATCCGCCGCGACTGCGGCGTAGTCGCCCAGATCTGTCACATTGTCGATGTAGTTGCGATCATCGGGATAGATGGCGTCGGTCGCGTAGATCGTGTTGCCGTCGTAGATGGTGGGGTCGGTCTCGGCGTAGATCTCAGACTCGTACGCGTCGCCGTCGACGCCGGCCGCACGCCGCTCGGTATACACGTCAATGGCAAGTACGAGCTTGGCGTTGTCGATGATGCGCATGGCGCGCGTGATGTCGCGCACGTCGGGGTAACGATCGGGCGCGGTGAAGTCGAGCGTGATGCTGCCATATTCGGCGTAGTCGGCGGGATCGGTGCGGATGTGGATCTGTCGTGAGAACAGGCTGTTGCCGCTGTGTTCGTCGAACAGTGGTTCCCCGTTGTATTCAGCGCGTCCGATGGTGTCGCCGAGGCGTTGCGCCACGTCGGCGATCTTCTTGGCCGTCGACGCGTTGTTGTTATAGTAGTTCAGCTCGAACACGCGTACGTAGTTGGACAGGCGGCGCAAATCGTCCTCGACCTGCGCGAGCGCGTCGTACTGCGCCGATGCGTGCGTGGGTTCGCCGTAGCGTTCGGCGTCGTTGTTGATGACGGTCTCGGCGGTGAGCAACGCGTACGCGCTGTTGGATACCGTGATGTGGTCGCCGTCGTAGTTGTGCTGGGTCGCGTAGATGTCTGTATCGGCGTAGACGTTACCGACGAGCTCGACCGGCGGCGCCTTGTACGGCAGTTTGGGTCGTACGGGCGGGCGCTCGATGGTGACGAGCTGCATCATTCCGTTGTAGATTTTCATGGCGTTCCCTCCATAGATGGGATCCGCAGATACGATCCGCGGGATCCTGCAATAAGCATCCGTGCTTATGATTCTGTTCCCGCGAGGGGTCAGATTTGTTTGATATAAAAGTCGATCAGGTC
>CAYPOE010000345.1:0-1979 GCA_964412285.1 uncultured Eubacteriales bacterium
CAGCGGCAACTTTGAGCAGAGTTACCTGCTCGGCAACGCAGGGAATCTTTCGCGCTCCGAGATCATACCGACGTACACGATCAAGATGGGTCTCGCGCAGATGCGTTACTCCTACGCTACGGCAATCGGACTCGCGCAATCCATCCTGTCGCTGACCATGGTACTCGGCACCAACGCGCTCGCCAACAAGATCACGGGTACAGGGCTGATCTAACGTCACAGAAGGGGGATCTTATGAACGCGCATTACAAACGAACGTTGGAAGATTATGCCGTAGACATCGTGGTCGGCGTCATCATGCTCGTCGTGTTCGTGATGACTGTGTACCCGTTCTGGTACTCGTTGGTCATCTCGTTCAACAACGGACTCGACGCGTCGCGTGGCGGCATCTACTTTTGGCCGCGCAAGTTTTCGATCGATAACTACAAAGCGGTATTCTCGAACGAGCAAATTTATTCAGGATTCATCATCAGCATCTCGCGCACCGTCCTTGGCACGATCACGGCCATCACGTTTACGTCGATGTTCGCGTACGCCATCGCACATGCCGACCTCATGTTCCGTAAGACGTACATGGTCTTGATCCTGATCTCGATGTACTTCTCGGGCGGCATGATACCGTACTTCCTCGTCATCAAGAACCTCGGTCTGATGAACAACTTCTTGGTGTACATCATACCGTCGCTACTCGGGATCTGGAACGCGATCATCATGATGTCGTTCTTCAGAGAACTGCCGCCGTCGGTCGAGGAGGCCGCGCGCATCGACGGCGCGAATGATCTGTACATCTTCTTCACCATCATCGTACCCATTTCCACGCCCGTATTCGCGACGATTGCGCTGTTCATCGGCGTAGGGCAGTGGAACGCGTGGTTCGATTCGGCGTACTACGTCACGGACAAGAACCTCAAATCCTTGGCATTCTGGCTCGTCGAGATCATCAAACAGGCCAACATCAACACCATGTCGGCACTCACAGGCGTGGACAACACGCGCGAAGCCATGGCACAGGCGCAGTCGTTCACAGCTGAGACCATCCGCATGTCCACGATGATCATCGTCGTCGTACCCATCATCTGCGTCTACCCGTTCTTACAGAAGTACTTCGTCAAAGGCATCATGATCGGCTCATTAAAAGGATAGTTGGCAAATTAGTCAAACGTTAGTCAAACGGAGGATTGGAATCGTATGCCCATCGTATTATCACAAAACAAACAGCCTATCGTCACGATTGTGACACACGCCAACGCGTCGCCGTCCGAGCAGTACGCGGCTGAACTGCTCAAGACCTACTTAGACAAGATCACCTCGCTCTACTTCCCCACGAGCGATCAAGACGTCGACGGTCAGGTCATCGTCGTAGGCTACGGCGCAGTCGCCGAGAAACTCGTCGGCGCACTCGACATCGCATCGCTTGGCGACGACGGCTTCCTCATCAAGACGACCGCCGACAGCGTCGTCATCTGCGGCGGACGGCGTCGCGGTACGATGTACGGCGTGGTGGAGTTCCTCGAACAGCTCGGCTGCCGCTTCTTCACGCCGACTTGCGAGAAGCTGCCCTACGCGTACGACCTGTCGTCGCCCGAACTCGACATACGACAGGTACCCACACTCGAGTACCGCGAACACAACTACAGATTCTATTACGACGATCCTGCGTTCGCGGTCAAGGCGCGTGTCAACGGCAACAACAACCGCCTATCCGAACGCATGGGCGGACGTATGAAGTACGCGTGGTTCGTACACTCGTTCTATCACATCCTGCCGCCCGAACAGTACTTCGCCGAGCATCCTGAGTACTACGCGCTCGTTGACGGCACACGCAAGGGCGATCACGCGCAACTCTGTCTGACTCACCCCGACGTACTCGCGCTGACCATCCAACACGTGAAAGATATGCTGCGTGCCAACCCGACCGCGCGCATCGTCAGCGTGTCGCAGAACGAGTTGCACAGCGCCAGCGATTGCACGTTGTTCGA
>CAYPOE010000346.1:0-1974 GCA_964412285.1 uncultured Eubacteriales bacterium
ATGTTAAACTATTTATATCATGAATAGATATATATTTAATTATAAAACACCGAAAGAATGGAGGCCGATATGGAGAAAGAACTGCGCGAGCAGTTTCTGCAAGCCATGTTCCGCTTGCGCAAGGCTGAAATCACCATGCCGCCCGGCATAGACCTACACATGGGCGAGTCGTTCGTACTCGGGCATATCGCGGCAATGGAGGAACATGGCCACGATGACGTCAATATCACCGATGTCGTACAATGTCTGCATGTGAGCAAGCCAGCCATCTCACATATGTTGAACGTATTGGAGAAGAAGGGCTATATTACGCGCAGCATCAATGAGCAGGACAGGCGGCGCATTACAGTGTCGCTGACTGACAAAGGTCGGCGCATTACACGATTCATCAAAGACTGCATGGACAGTTCGCTCGATGAGATCATCGAGCGGTTCGGTAGAGACGACATCCTACAGCTCATCACGCTGTTCAATCGGTATCACGAAATCGCCGAACAGGTCAAACGGGAGATGCCGCCTGTCAAATGGGAGGACACGCAATGTTAAAATTGGCGAAATACCTAAAACCCTTTGTCGCAGGCTTGGTGTTGGCAGTCGTACTGCTGTTCATCCAAGCCATCAGCGAACTCAATCTGCCCAACTTCATGTCAGACATCGTCAACGTCGGCATACAGTCGGGTGGCGTCGAGCACAGTGCGCCTGACGCAATCAGCGTCGATGGCATGAATTTCATGCGGGCATTTATGACCGATGAGCAAGTCAACGTCACCAATGCCTACTACTTCCTCCAATCAAGCGGCGACAGCGCGCCCGATGGCAAGCGATACGCCGATATATATCCCAACGCGGGTGGCGAGCTCTATGTACTGACCAAGGACATCTCCGCGAATGATATGGATGAACTCGACGATGTGTTCGGTTCGGCGACGTGGACGATGATCGAGTTTATGCAGTCCACGGCCAAGCAGAGTGGGCAGAGTGTAGGCGGCGGCGACATGGACATGTCCAACCTCGACGTCACCGAGATGTACGCCATGCTGCCCATGATACAAAAGATGCCGCCGAATCTCATGGCCGATGCGCAGAATCAAGCCGCGGCGCTCGAGAGCAGTATGCGCATCTCGACAGGTAAAGTCTTTGCGTCGGGGTTCTATAAAGAACTCGGCGTCGACATGACCGCGTATCAGCAGAATTACATCATACGCATCGGTCTGTTCATGCTCGGCGTCGCGGTACTGAGCGGCGTGGCCACTGTACTCGTGAGCCTGATCTCGTCCAAGATCGCGGCGGGCGTCGCGCGCAATCTGCGCAACGACGTATTCGCCAAGGTGAGCCAGTTTACCAACGCCGAGTTCGATAAGTTCTCAACCGCTTCACTCATCACGCGTTCGACCAACGATGTGACGCAGATCCAGTTCTTGCTCATGATGGGCATCCGCATGGTCTGCTACGCGCCCATCATGGGGATCGGCGGCATCGTCATGGCGCTGGATAAGTCCGTGTCGATGGGCTGGATCATCGGCGTCGCCGTACTCGCGATTATGGGACTCATCGCCATCATCTTCTCGATCATGGTGCCGAAGTTCAAGATCCTCCAAACCCTCGTCGACAAACTCAATCTCGTCGCGCGCGAGACGCTGGGCGGCCTTATGGTCATCCGTGCATTCGGTACCGAGAAGTTTGAGAAGAAGCGCTTCGACGAAGCGAACGACAATCTCATGAAGACCAACCTGTTCGTCAACCGCGTCATGAGCATGATGTTCCCTGCGATAGGACTCATCATGAATGCGACGACGCTGCTCATCATCTGGGTCGGCGCGCACCAAGTCGCCAACGCACAGATGCAGGTCGGCGACATGATGGCGTACATGCAGTACGCGATGCAGGTCGTCATGTCGTTCATGATGATCTCAATGATGTTCGTATTCATGCCGCGCGCGGCGGTGTCAGGCGTGCGTATCGCCGAGGTACTCT
>CAYPOE010000347.1:0-1966 GCA_964412285.1 uncultured Eubacteriales bacterium
CTACTACATGCGGCAGGCAGTCAGGGCCTTCGAGCAAGAACATGGCGAGATCCAGATTGAGGATAAAGATGACAAAGATCAGGATATGTAAGGGCGGCTTGTGCCGCCTTGTTTTATGATTGCACTACATACATCGTCTTATATCGCGCATACTTCTCCGCGTACCGCGCGTGACGCGCCGCGTCAGGCTCGAATACGTGGGTTTCGCGTACCGCAGCTGCTGCAGCTTCGCGCAGATCGCGCATGTGTCCGACGGCAACCGCCGCCATCATGGCATTGCCGAGCGTACCCGCTTCGCCGTACGCGAGCGTCGCGACGGGCATATTCATCGCGTCGGCCTTGATCTGTAGCCAGAGCGCGCTGTTCGCGCCGCCGCCGACCGCGCGTACGCTGCCCACGTGCAGTCCCGCGTCGCCGAGCGTCTCGAGGTTGCGCAACATCTCGAACGTCGTACCCTCGAGAATCGCGCGGTAGATCTCGACTGCCGTCGTACCCAACGTCAGCCCCGTCATCGCGCCCGTCGCACGCGCGTCCATGAACGGCGTCGCCGCGCCCGCGAAGTACGGCAACACGAGCAGATCGGTATCGACGTCGGCGGCGGCGCGGTCGAGCGCGGCGTAGACGTTGCCCGACTTATATACATCGGGACAAATCTGGTCGCGGAACCACCGCAGCAGCGTACCCGCCGCGAACGTGAAAGCGTAGGTCACGTAGTGACCCTCGACTGCGTGCGGTACGCAGGCGTAGCTGCCGTTGTACATAGACCGATTGAGCAGCGGCTTGTCAAAGCACGGCGTGATGCACTCGACGCTGCCCATGCCGTCGACAGCTAGTCCCGCCTCGGTCACGCCCGCGCCGAGCGCCGCCGACACTTGATCGTGTGCGCCTGATATGACGTGCGCCGTGCGCGGTATGTGCAACGCTTCGGCCACATGCGGCAACACAGTACCCGCGACGGAACCCGCCGGTGCGGGCGACGACAGCAGCGCGGTATCCACGCCCGCCGCGTCCCAGAGGGCGGCATCCCAACATTTGCGCGTGACGTCCAAACCCATCGTGCGCGACGCCATCGAGTAGTCGATCACGGCCTCGCCGCAGAGCCGGTACACGATGTAGTCGGTGAACAGCAGCACGCGCCGTACGCGTCGCCAGAGTTCGGGTTCATGTGCGCGGTGCCACATGAGCTTGGGCAGTGTGTACATCACGTGCGGATGCACGCCCGTGCGCTCGAAGACGCCGTACGACCCGAAAGCAGTGCAGAGTTGTTCGCACTCGCGCTGCCCACGTGCATCGGTGTAGAGGATGCTGTTGCGCAGTACGCGATCTTGCCCGTCGAGCAGCACGACGGCCTCGCCGAACGACGATACGCTGATCGCCGCGACCTCGCCGCGTCCGCGCGCTTCGTGTGCGGCTTCGGCTACGACCTCCTGCACTTTGTCCCAGACGAGCGACGCGTCGAGTTCGTATCCCTCTGCCGTGTAAATCGCCGCATACTCGCGGTAGGCGTAGGTCAATGCGTGGAGTGCGCCGTCGAACACCGTCGCCTTGCAGCCTGATGTGCCGATGTCGAGTCCTATGATGAGCATGATGATGCCTCCTGTATGTATCGTATGGTATGGTCTATCGTACTACGTATTATACTACGCAAGACGGCAAATGTAAACACGAGAACATATGCCATAGGGCAAAAGCATACAAGCCCCTGCCTGTACATATGATGTAGAGATACTGCTTTGGAGATATTGATTGAGAGATACCAACCGCATCTATTCATGCAATCTTAGGCAATCTTAGGGAATCTGTGGATTATTATGGCTAAAAACGCATTGCGATACAGCGTCATTCTGCTCACGCTATCCAACGGCGCGCTGCAACTGCTCGGCTTCATCTACCGCATCGCGCTGTCGCGCATGATCACAGCCGAGGCTATGGGTGTGTATCAGCTCATCTTCCCGTTTTACTCCGT
>CAYPOE010000348.1:0-1951 GCA_964412285.1 uncultured Eubacteriales bacterium
AAGCGCATCGGTCAGGCGGTCGATGCGTATTACGCCAAGAACCACGACACCAAGCAGCTCAAGGAGACCTTGAAGAAGGTCTACGGCGAGGACGAGACCATCAAGTCGCTCAGCGAAGAAGGTCTGGTCGAGCTTGGGACCAACCTCCGCCCCGGCGTTCCGATTGCGACGCCGGTGTTCGACGGCGCGAAGGAGTCCGATATCGAGGCCATGCTCGATCTGGCCGGTCTCGACCGGTCCGGTCAGATGGCGGTGTTCGACGGGCGCACCGGCGAGCAGTTCGATCGCAAGGTCACGGTCGGCTACATCTACATGCTGAAGCTGCATCACCTGGTGGACGATAAGATCCACGCCCGCTCGATTGGTCCTTACTCGCTCGTCACCCAGCAGCCGCTGGGCGGCAAGGCGCAGTTCGGCGGTCAGCGTTTCGGCGAAATGGAGGTCTGGGCGCTCGAGGCGTACGGCGCGGCGTACACGCTGCAAGAGATCCTGACGGTCAAGTCCGACGACATCGTCGGACGCGTCAAGACGTACGAAGCGATCGTCAAGGGCGAGAGCATCCCGTCGCCGGGCATCCCCGAGTCGTTCAAGGTCTTGATCAAAGAATTACAGTCGCTTGCGCTCGACGTCAAAGTCCTCGACGAGAACCGCGAGGAGATTGTGCTATCCGAGACGCACGCCGACTTCGGCGACGACGCGGATCGTCTGCGCTACGCCGACAAGCTCATGCCCGACGATGAGGCATATCTGCCCATGATCGAGGACACCAATGTCGACGACAGCGACCGCATCATCGACGACGTGTTCGGCGAGGATGAACTCGATGATCTGGCCGACGAAGACTTCCCACTCGACGTCGCCGATCGGGACAAAGATGTGCTGTCTGATGAAGAGCTGTTCTAACGTAGAGGAGAGACTATGGATTTTGTAAACTTTGACGCTATACAGATCGGTCTGGCTTCATCGGATAAGATTCGCGAATGGTCGCACGGCGAGGTCAAGAAGCCCGAGACCATCAACTACCGCACGCTCAAACCCGAGCGCGACGGCCTGTTCTGCGAGCGCATCTTTGGGCCGACCAAGGATTGGGAGTGCCACTGCGGCAAGTACAAGCGCGTGCGCTACAAGGGCATCATCTGCGACCGCTGCGGCGTAGAGGTCACGCGCAAAGAAGTGCGCCGCGAGCGCATGGGACACATCGAGTTGGCCGCGCCCGTGTCGCACATCTGGTACTTCCGCGGCATCCCGTCGCGCATGGGCATCATCCTCGAGATGAGCGCGCGCGACCTCGAGAAAGTCCTATACTTCGCCGCGTACGTCGTCATCGATCCGGGCAACGTCGAGGGTGATGAGACGATTCGCAAGAAGGCCATCCTGACCGAGAAGCAGTACCGCGAGGCGTACGAGAAGTACGGCGACGCATTCGTCGCCAAGATGGGCGCGGAGGCGATTCGCGACCTGTTGGCCGAGATGAACGTCGACGAACTCGCCGTACAGCTCCGCGAGGAGATGAAGGATGCGATGGGGCAGAAGCGCACGCGCATCATCCGCCGCCTTGAAGTCGTCGAGGCGTTCATGCACTCGAACAACAAGCCGGAGTGGATGATCATGGATGCGGTACCCGTGATCCCGCCCGAGATTCGCCCGATGGTACAGCTCGACGGCGGTCGTTTCGCTACGTCTGACCTGAATGATCTGTATCGCCGCGTCATCAATCGCAACAACCGACTCAAGCGTCTGCTGGATTTGCGCGCACCCGACATCATCGTGCGCAACGAGAAGCGCATGTTGCAGGAGGCCGTCGACGCATTGATCGACAACGGTCGACGCGGCCGCCCTGTCACGGGGCCGGGCAATCGCGCGCTCAAGTCGCTGTCCGAGATGCTGCGCGGTAAGCAGGGGCGCTTCCGCCAGAACCTGCTCGGCAAGCGCGTCGACTATTCCGGCCGTT
>CAYPOE010000349.1:0-1919 GCA_964412285.1 uncultured Eubacteriales bacterium
TCGCCCTCGTATTCGCGCGCAAGCTCGCTGCTCGCCGAGAATAGCAAGACCAATCCGAACGCCAGTATCGCGAGCAGCAGGATCAGGAAGTAGAAATCCATCTGCCCAGCCTTGGTACGTGCGGCAGGTATGCCTTTGGTTGCTTTGGCTGTGATGTGGGGTGTGCTCATATCGACCTCTGCTCCGTATCCTTGATCAGATGATGCCCGACGCGAACAGTGCGAGCGCGCACATCACGACGGTAACGCCCATGGCTGTGATCACGATGCGCATTTCGCTGTAGCCGCACATCTCAAAGTGGTGATGAATGGGCGCCATCTTGAAGAAGCGCTTCTTTGTATATTTGAAGTAGACGACTTGTATGATGACAGACAAAGCCTCCGCGAAATATACAACCGCGATCATGAGGATCGACAGCGGGTTGGCCAACACCAAACCCATGGCTCCGACTGCCGCGCCAAGAAACAGCGAACCTGTGTCGCCCATGAATACGCGGGCGGGGTACATGTTAAAGATCAAGAACGCAATGAGTCCGCCGATCAGCGCGGCGGGGAAGATCCCAGACGAACCGTATACCGATGAACAGGCCAAGAAGAACATGCAGATGATGGCCGTTACCGAAGAACACAGTCCATCGATGCCATCGGTCAGATTCCCGCCGTTGCTCGTCGATAGCATGACAAAGATGGCAAACGGCACATAGAACAGTCCGAGGTCGACGTTGCGACCGATGAACGGGATCTCGATGACGGTGGACAGCACGCCTGTCATGCGTCCGACGGTCACGAATGCAATGGAGGTCACGAGTTGCAGCGTGAACTTCTGCCATGCCTTGAGGCCGAGGTTGCGTTTGTTGATGACCTTGAAGTAGTCGTCGATGAACCCAATGCCGCCCATGAGTACGCTGACGCCCACCATCATCAAGCCATCGATGTGTTCGCCACGGTACAGGTACAGCATGACGATGACAGTAGCCGCGATAAAGCATATCCCGCCCATCGTGGGCGTACCTGTCTTCTTTTGGTGCCACGTGGGGCCGACCTCGCGTATCATCTGCCTGACGTTGTATCGCTTGAACAACGGTATGAATATGAGTAAAAACACGACGGTCAATGCGAATGACGCCAGCAACGCAATGATAATGGACATGGTAAGCTCCGTTTAGGTTAGTTTGATTCAGTAATAAAATTCGTCAGCAATTGTTTTATTATATGCTCTGTTTTACTTGTTTGGCAATATCCTCGAACGCCATGGCGCGCGAGGCCTTGATGAGAATGTGACACTTGCGATCCAGATACGCACGCAACAACGCCGCCGCGTCGGATTTGGACTCCATGTGCCGTGCGTCGACGCCGCCGCGTCGCGCGACGTCGTGTATGATGCGCGCCTCCTCGCCAACCGTGACGAGCAGGTCGATGCCATACTGCACGACGAGTTCGCCCACCTGCGTATGCGCCTCGCGCGAGTACGCACCCATCTCGCAGATGTCGCCGAGTACCGCGACGCCGTAATTCGTCGCCGACAGCCGGTGCAGTACATCGAGCGCCGAGCGCATCGAGTCCACGTTGGCGTTGTAGCAGTCCTCGATGACCGTCGCTTCACCGACGTTGTACATCGACTGCCGCATCGCGCCCGTCGTAAACGTCGCGATGCCGTCGGCGATGCGCTGCGGCGGCACACCCAACCGTTCAGCCGCGATACACGCACAGAGCGCATTGTACAAGTGATGCCGTCCTACGGCATTGACCGTGATGTTCACAGGCTCGCCGTAGAGGTTGACGGCGAAGCGGCTCTTGTCCGCGCCGAGGATCACATCGCGCGCGACATAGTCCGCGAAATAGTTGTCCACGCCGTAGTATCGCACGTCGTACGGCAACTGCCCTCGGAGGCTCCAGAGAATCGGGTCGTCGCCGTTGAGG
>CAYPOE010000350.1:0-1914 GCA_964412285.1 uncultured Eubacteriales bacterium
CAAATACCTCGTCGGCCGCGTCATCGGCGAGGGTGGCTTCGGCATCACCTACATCGCGTTCGACCTCCACCTTGAACTGCGTACGGCGATCAAGGAGTACTATCCGGCCGGCTTTGTCACGCGCGACCACACGACGTCGCTGTCGGTCATACCGTATGTCGGCGATGGAGAGGATTTCTTCACCAAGGGGCGCAACAAATTTGTCGAAGAGGCACGCACGATCGCGCGCTGCAATGCGTTGCCTGGCATCGTATCGGTCAGCGACTTCTTCATGGAAAATGGTACCGCATACATCGTCATGGAGTACGTCGACGGTGTAACGCTTAAGTCGTGCGCCGACGCGCGCGGCGGCAAGTTATCCGTAGACGAGACGCTGCGTATGCTGCGCCCGCTCATCGACGCGATGGGCGAGGTACACAAGACAGGCATCATCCATCGCGACATCAGCCCTGATAATATCATGGTCATGGGTGATGGTTCGGTCAAACTGCTCGACTTCGGTGCGGCGCGTGAAGTGTCTGATACCAACCAGAAGAGTGTATCCGTGCTGCTCAAACCGGGTTACGCACCCGAGGAGCAGTATCGCACGCGCGGTCGGCAGGGTCCGTGGACTGATGTGTACGCGCTCTGCGCGACGATCTACCGTGTGATCACGGGCGTCACGCCTGACGAGTCCATGGAGCGTCTGCGGCAGGACAAGTTGCGTCCGCCGTCGGAGCTGGGCGTTGTGATCAGTCGCTCCAAGGAGAATGCCCTCATGCGCGGTATGGCCGTGCTGCAAGAGAACCGCTATCCTGATATGCGTACGCTCTACGCCGCGCTCTATGCGACGACGGCCGAGCCGTACAATGCGCGGCAAACCATACATGAACCGCAGTCCCAACGCATAGTTATAAACGAGCTGGTGCGGGACGAGCCGCATAGTCGCGTCAAGTGTCCGCATTGTGGCGCATACAACAGCGCCGACGCGGTACGCTGTCGCATCTGTGCGCGCGACTTCGAGGAGCGCCGCTCGCTGTTGCCCATCTTTATCGTATCGTTCATCGTCGTCATATTCATCATCGCGTTCGTCGTGGGATTGGGTATGGCCATGCGTAGAGGTGAAACCGTCGCGTCGGACAGCGTGGCCACCGCGACCGAGGATTCGTCTGCGCTGTTCACGCCTGAACCGCCGTCCGACGAAACCGTTGAGGTGGCCGAATCTAAGCCGTCTCCATCGCCATCACCTACACCAACCCCCACGCCCGAGCCATCCATCGAACCATCGGTTGAACCGTCGCCCACGCCGACTCCCACACCCGAGCCTACGCCGGAACCCGAGAGCATATACGACAGCGTCGCGCGCCGCCTGAATCAGCGCGAATATCAGATCATACAGGATAACAGCCACTACGCGTTTGAAAATGGTACATGGTTTATGATCGTCGACGACGGCACAGTGGTGCGCGAGGACGGGGGACGGTACGCATTCATACGTGCGCGTATCAGCAAGACGGCCGAGTTCGCATTGAGCGAGGTATCGCTCACGCCCGAGGATCTGATGCTCATGACTGACGACAACGGCGCATTGCAGATGCCGCACGATGTGCGGTATACCTTGACCGACACCGTACTGCCGTTGCCCATGAGCATACCCGAGGAGCCGCTCGAGTTCGACGTATACTACGCGATCGGTGACGCCGCGCGCAACTGTGCGCTCGTCTACAGCAATACGCAGGACGGCGAGGCCGCGGGTGGCGTCTACGTCTACAACTTCGAGGCGTACATCTCTGAACCTGAGCCTACGCCCCAGTCTGAACCCGAACCCGAACCTACGTCCGTCATCGATGAGTATCGCGTCATCACGGCGGCCGTGAGTCCACCATACGCGTTCCTCAATGGTGACGGCAAGATCACAGGCTACGACATTGACCT
>CAYPOE010000351.1:0-1879 GCA_964412285.1 uncultured Eubacteriales bacterium
CGTATGCTATACTGCACACAACGAACAGCAAAGGCGCTGTGGACACAACCGTCCGCAGCGCCTTTATTTTTTATCACGGAGGTATTTATGAGTAAGACAGTGATCCCTGCGGCGTATCAGTCGCTACTGCCCGTGTACGAAACCCAGACCGCCATCGGATGCATCAAGCGCATGTTTGAGGATGCGCTTGCATCGGCACTCAACCTAAAGCGCGTGTCGGCACCTCTTTTTGTGGAACCGCACACGGGACTCAACGATGATCTCAATGGCGTGGAACGGGCAGTGGAGTTTGATATAAAAGAAACCGGCACGGTTGCGCAGATCGTACACTCGCTCGCCAAGTGGAAGCGCATGGCGCTGCACAAGTACGGCTTCCCTGTGGGAGAGGGGCTGTATACCGACATGAATGCCATCCGCCGCGATGAGGAGATGGATAACCTGCACTCTATCTACGTTGACCAGTGGGATTGGGAGAAGGTGATCGACCGTTCTGCCCGAACCGCGGATACGCTTCAGCGCACCGTGTGCAAGATCGTGGATGCGATCTGTGATACCGAGGTACGGTTATGCCAAGAGTTCACCACACTAACGCCGATCTTGTCGCGCGAAGTATCGTTTATCACCACGCAAGCATTAGAGGATTTGTATCCGACGCTGTCCCCCAAGCAGCGCGAGAATGCGTATCTGCGGGAACATAGGACTGCGTTCATCATGCAGATTGGTGATACGCTGCGATCCGGCGTCAAGCACGACGGGCGAGCGCCAGACTACGACGATTGGACGCTCAACGGAGACATCGTATTCTGGAGCGACGTACTCGGATGCGCGTTCGAGGTATCGTCGATGGGCATACGCGTCGATGCGACGTCGTTGGACGCACAGCTGACCAAGGCAGACTGCGACCAGCGCCGCGCGCTCCCGTTTCATGCGGCGCTGCTGCGCGGCGAATTGCCGCTGACGATGGGCGGCGGCATCGGGCAGTCGAGGCTGTGTATGCTGCTGCTGCGCAAGGCGCACATCGGCGAGGTGCAGGTTTCGGTCTGGGACGATGCAACCGTCGACGCCTGCAAAGCTGCGAGTATACCGCTGTTATGACCGAGCGCGCGATCCATATCCTGTATATGTTTCCGGATCTACTCAACATGTACTACGACAGGGGCAACGTCATCTGTATGGCAAAGCGCCTCGAGTGGCGCGGCATCACCGCGCAGGTACGACATTACACAAACAAGGACGTCGCAGCGGATTTTACCGAAGCGGATATTGTGTTCATCGGAGGCGGTTCGGATAAAGATCAGCGCATTGTGGCGAAGCGTATGCAATACTTCGCCGACGCACTGACGGCGTATATCGAGAGCGGCGGCGTGACACTCGCGGTATGCGCCGGGTATCAGCTGCTCGGCCAATATTATGAACAGGGCGGCGAACGCATCGACGGCGTCGGTGCGTTGGACGTCTACACGACGGCGGGCACGCCGCGTTTGATCGGCGACATCGTCGTACGCAGTGATATTGCGGCGCAGGATATCATCGGATTTGAGAACCACGGCGGGCGCACATACATCGGCGAACATACGCCGTTGGGGCGCGTAGTCAAAGGCCATGGCAACAACGGCGTCGACGGCACGGAGGGCGTGGCGTACAAGAATACCATCGCGACCTATCTGCATGGGCCGTTGTTGCCCAAGAATCCTGCGCTGTGCGATGATATTTTGGAGCGCGCACTGTCCCGCAAATACGGTGATATGCAGCTCGAGCCGCTCGACGATACGTTTGAACAGACGGCGCGCCGCCATATGTTTGAAAAATTCAGAATCAGCACAGGGGAGAAAGACTTATGAAAGATATTCCGAATCTGTTCGGCAGCATGGTGTTTGAC
>CAYPOE010000352.1:0-1874 GCA_964412285.1 uncultured Eubacteriales bacterium
CAGGGGCAGCATATGGATATACCACTACGGGGTTCGATATGATGCGCCGGACGGCGCATGGTTCCTCTGTCTGTTGATCGACGTCGACGCGCAAGCTACCCTGATTGAATATCTGCGTCGCAAGGTCGAGGAGTCACGCGTCATACTCGAATTGGATGACGACATCTTGTTTGAATATGATGCCGATACGCGCGTCATCAACTTCAGCAATAATTTTGACGTGCGGTTCGGCGAGCGTGACGGCGCGCTGTATTTCCCTGACGACATATGGCCGTACGTGGCCGACGAGTCGTGGCCGACGTTGAAGGACGTCATCAAACACTTCGGCAGGGACGGTCACGATACGTGCGAACTACAACTCAACGCACCCGAGGGCAAGGCGTGGTACCGTATGCAGTACCGCTTGCTCTACACCGAGGATGGTAGACCTCAGAAGGCCGTAGGCAAGTTGCAGGACGTCACACACATACGCCAGCGGATGCGGGAACTCGCGCAGCGCGCCGAACTCGACCCACTGACCAAACTCTGCAACAAGGAGGAGGCGCGTTTGCGCATAGAACGCCGCATCGCCTCGTCGGCCGTGGGTGACAAGCACGCGCTCATGCTCGTCGACATCGATAATTTCAAGGGCGTCAACGATACGCTCGGGCACCAGTTCGGCGATGCCGTACTCATGGACGTCGCGAGTAAGATCAAGCGATTATTCCGCGACAGTGATGTGGTGGGTCGCATGGGCGGCGACGAATTCGCCGTCATGCTGTGCAACATCAACAACGAGGACATCGTATTGCAGAAAGCCGACGCGTTGGCCGACGCGTTCCGCCGTACGTTCGCGGGACGGCGCGGGGATTATAAGATCTCGGGTAGCATCGGGATCGCCATTTACCCTACCCACGCCACGACGTACGAAGATATGTACCATCGCGCCGACATGGCACTCTATGAATCCAAAAAGCGCGGCAAGGACTGCTATACGATGTATTGCAAGGGGATGGGCGACAACGACGCCACCGCCAATGCACACCGTCCGGACGATAACGACGTACAACTCCGCTACAACATCGACGATCCCGTATACGCGATCTTCAAGATGTTATACCAGACCAAGGACGTCTATACGTCCATCAACATGATCTTGGCGATACTCGGCGTGCGGTTCAACGTCGATCGGTGTAGCATCTTTGAGTTCAATCAAGAACGCGACATACTCTGCAACACCTACGAGTGGTGCGCACCCCATATCAACAGCGTATTGCAACACTTTGCAGCCGTGCCGTCGGCACGCATCATAGGACTGCACGAAGCGTTCTCAGAGGAAGGCATCCTCTGTCACAATGCATTGCAGTGGAGCATCAATGATCCGCTCTGCGCGACCGTTGCGCCCGATACTTCGGCCGTGTTGCGTTGTGCGATCATGGATCGAGGCAGCTTTTACGGCTTTATCGGGTTTGAACGCTGCGGCGGCAGGTATGAGTGGACGGAGTTGGAGATCGCCACACTGTCGTACGTCTCGAGGATTTTATCGGTATTTGTTGTGAATCACCGCATCGAGGCCCGATTCAACGAGATACAACGCAAGACGACCAATATGCTCGATAACATGCCGGGGTATGTCTACGTCATCGATCGCAACACATACGAGATGCTATACGTCAACAAGGCTGTCGCCGACCTCGGCGGGCGCGTAGGGCAGCATTGCTACGAGGTGACGTTCGGGCGCAACAGGCGTTGTACGTCGTGCGTCACCGATTGCATATCGCACGATATGCCGCACAATACGATCGAGGTGGAAGGCTCGCGGTTCGCGCGATGGGTGTGCAGCAGCGCGTGCAAACTCGAGTGGGACGCCACACACGATGCGATTCTCGTCAATT
>CAYPOE010000353.1:0-1862 GCA_964412285.1 uncultured Eubacteriales bacterium
GGCGTTCCTGTTCTCGTTATTTTTATTATAAAGGTAGCCCGCGGATCATTGCCGTGTGAGAATGCCGTCTTACGATATTATATCATTTAGCGTCGCAAATTTCAATAGGTAACAAAAAAATAACATATGGTTTCACATCAGGGGGTTGTATTCGCGCAGTGCAAACCCTAATACTATAAAACCGCGGCACATACGATAGGCGTTTGTGAAAGCAGAAAATACAGCGGCGAGGCAAACAAGATGCGACTTGCTATCTATATAGCCATGCAGTTGTGCATTCGTATCACTTATGTAGGGTCGGCCGCGACGCGCCGCGGCCTTTTAGTCGGGAGACGATATGGTATGCCTTTTATTTATACATACATGCACGTATATGCACATACATGCACATATACGCACCTTTCTCACGTTTCGCATGAGATAAAGACGGCGTCCATCCTCATGATTCGACAGCCGCGTCGGACATATACCGGTAATCCAAGACCAATCGATCTGCATTCGCCTTGAATGACGCGAACGCGGGCCAAGCGGTGAGTATGACGTACGCGTCTGCGTGCATTGCCTCGATCTGTTCGGCGTAGGTGATCGGGAGGGCGTACAGGGCTGCGAACGCATCGTTTGCGTACGGATCGTGCGCCACGACGTCGCGGTACCCGGCCTCCAGAAGGTGTTGGATGATGGGTGCGCTGACGCTGCTGCGCACGTCATCCGAATGAGGTTTGAACGACAGCCCCAAGATGCCGATGCGCTGCGCGGGCGTAGTCTGGGCCATGATGCGTTCGGCGATCAACTGCGGCATGGCGTCGTTTTGGGCAATGACAGAACGCAAGATGTTGGGTTCAACGCCATGTTGTCTGGCCATGGCCAACAGCGCAGATGTATCCTTAGGCAGACAATACCCGCCGTAGCCGCAACCGGGGTACGCGTATTTGGCCATGCTGCCGTCTGCCCAACGCTTGTCCGCCAACAACGCGCGGAACGTCGCGCCCACGTCTATGTCGCCGATTTGATGTCCGATCATCGCCATCTCGTTGGCGTAACTAATCATGGTGGCCAACAGGGAGTTGGACAAATATTTGATGTACTCCCCGCCGTTCGGCGTGACTTGTATCACGGGTGCGTCAAACGGCTCGTATAGCGTCTGAAGAATCGCAAAAGCGTCGGCGTCGTCCGTACCGACCACGATCCGATCGGGATGCATGAAATCATCGTAACAAAATCCCTCGCGCAAAAATTCAGGATTGTTCGCGATCCTAATCTTCTCGTTGCGCGCTCGGATATAGGGCGCAACCCTGCTCGACGTCGTAGAAGGGGGTACGGTGGATTTCACGACAAATACCTTTGGGGTATCGACGAACGGAAGTGCGCTGTCTATTGCCGAGAACAGGTGACTGAGGTCGGCCGCGCCATCCTGTCCGCAGGGGGTACCGACACACAAGAAGACGACGTCGCTCTCGGCGACGGCCGTCTGCGGATCATCCGACACGAAAAAGCGCTTGTCTACATGCCGCTGCAACGCTTCTTGCAGATGAGGCTCCACGAACGGTATATTTCCGCCTTTGTACAGGGCCACGCGCTGGGCGTTCACATCGATGCCATGCACGGTATTTCCTTTTTCGCAAAAGCCGAGGGCGGTCGTAAGCCCAACAAAACCCAAACCAAATACTGTAATCGTCATTTGTATACCTCCTGATGTGTGGCCTCTGCTACCAACTCTTGATAACATGATAAAGCATATACACAGAAATGTCAATGATGAGTACGAAAGAACGCCATCTGCTTGCGTTTTTATTTAAGAAGTGTATCGCCCTATTAAAGCCATTGGCATGAATTGCAGATCATGATAGATTTACCGATCTTGC
>CAYPOE010000354.1:0-1835 GCA_964412285.1 uncultured Eubacteriales bacterium
GGTCGGCGATGTCTGCGATGATACTCGCGATGCGGTCGCGATGAGCGTTGGTGCGTGACGCGAGCTTCGATGGATCGCCGATGGGGACGGCCGTCGCGAGTTCGCGCAGGTTGGCGAGTTCGATTTGCTTTGCGCGGATCATCTTAGATTGACGGTATGCGCTGGATAAGAACAATTGTTTCGGAGATCGTATGCGGGGCATGATGCGGTATCCTTTCTGCTGGAATATTTTGCTACATGGATTACGAACCCATTACGAACCCTTTCTGAATGGGTAGAATGGCTTGCTATGGCGGTTTGAATGGGTTGAATGGGTTCTGCTACCCTTCGCGGGAAAATGAAATAAGTAAATATATAAACGCACGACACGCGCGTGCGTTGTATAGGGGTTTTGGAATGTATGCCTTCAAACGGCACAGTTAAGCCTTTTTACCCCTTCGCAAAGGATTCGCAATGCATTCGCAATCCATTCAGATCCGCTGTGCGGCGCAGGCAGAACCCTTTGAAGCCCCCGTGGAGACGTTGAGGGGCGCGGGGACGATGGGCAAAAATATATTGCCCGGCTGGGGAATCCGGGTTGACATACCCCGCACCCCCGAAATGCCAGGGGGGTCATTCGGCGTTGTGGGAAATGCCATCCCACGTAGCACAGCGCGACTTCTTGTCCGCACTGCGGGTCAGCTGCGGGTACTCGTTTTCCATCTCTGAGACAAACGTGCGCTGTGGCACTGGCTTTAACCCACCGTTTTCGCAGTATGTCTTGTACGCGTTGTACAGGCCGTTGCGGAGGCACGACGCACCGTCGGCCAGCGTGCACTCGTCAGCGACAAACGATAGGATGCTATTGTTGATCAACTCGTACCGCTGCAGTTCTTCGCGCACGGACGCCGTGTCGGTAAACTTGTAGTTATGGGCTATGAGCCGCTTTAACCCCTCTATCGCCCACATCAGGATGCCGTCGCGCTCGTCGTAGAGCTTCTCATGCAGGTACACGTCGCGCTCAGATTCGGGTACGGTGTGTTTGAATCGTATGATGATCAAACGGCGGTAGAAACCGCCGGAGCGGTCGCCGATATTGCGCGGCAGAGAATTACAGCTAAACAACAGCCGGGCATAGGGCTTAAAGCTGAACGGGGCTTTGTTCTTTTTTTCCACCGTGATGTAGTCCTCGCCCGTCACGGCCTTAAATATACCCGTGTCAGTGATGGGTGTGTTGTCGAGGTCGGCGAATATGTTGGCCAACTTTCCAAACAACTCCGACGTCTTAAATCGGTCTGACAGCTGCTGCAACGGGATGTTAGATACATTTTGCGGCCCCAGGAGTATCGTCTGCACGACGGACAGCAGCGTCGACTTACCTGAGTTAGGCGCTCCAGCGAAGATAAACGCCTTTTGTGCCTTGTTGACCGGGATGAGGAAGTATCCCAGTATCTCCTGTATCAGCGGTATCTCCTCATCGCCGAGCGCGGATCGGAGGAACGACATCATAACAGGACACTGTGCGTCGGGATTGTACGACGTGTTGAGCTGCACGGTGGAAAGTAGCGTGGGGTCGTGGGAACTGAAGCTCTCTGTAGAGAGGTCATACAGCCCATTGCGCAGGTTGATGATGTACGGATAGGCGTTGATGTCCGAGGGCGGCCGCTCGATGAGCATACGCCATTGCCCCTCTACGTCGGATATACCACCCATCGTAGCGTGTTCGGCGATCAGGTGTTCGCGGACTTTCGCGGCTGCGGTGAGGTCGGATTTCTCGTTGTAGACGCCATTCTCGTACATATACCCCACTTTCACCTAACTCTCGGAATCTCCATACCCCGCCTCACGAAACCAAC
>CAYPOE010000355.1:0-1820 GCA_964412285.1 uncultured Eubacteriales bacterium
GGCCTTCCAGAGTCCCTGCACGAACACCATGACGCTGATGTAGAGGTACGAGATGCCGAGGTCGCTCACGAGATATACGCCGAGGAATGGGATCGCGATTTGCGTGGAGATCTGCCACAGGATGATCATGATGAGCGCGACGCGGAAGTTCTTGTCTGTGAGCGGCAACATCAGCTGCGTGAACAGATTGATATGCGTACGATCAATCGGGGTTTCAGGCTCCTTCATGCGACTGATCGCGACAAAGTTGGCGATGGTCATGACGAGCAGCAATGCGCCGAGGAACAGATACCCCTCGAATTGCAGACCGTTCTTGGTCAGATAATCGAGCAAGTATCCCGCGATGAGCGATACCACCGAGTATGCGACTGTCGAGATGAGTTCGCGCAGCGCGAAGTACCGTCCGCGCAGCCGCGGCGGTACGAGCGACATGAGCCAGTTGGAGGCAGCCGGGCCGATGAATGAGCCGCAAATGTTCGACACGACGAACATCGTGATGATGACGACGGTGCGGACGGTGACGTCGCGTATGAACAGCGGCAGCACGTACATAAACGTCAGCAGCAACCTATGTAGCAGCGCCACCGTGCATATCAAGAATTTGCGCTTCTGGATGTGCTGTGCGTAGACAGCTCCAAATAATTGCGAGAGGCAGGTGACCGTCGGCAACGCCGAAATGATGCCGTTGAGTGCGGGCGACACGCCCATGTAACTCAAGAAGCCCGACAGGTACGCGCCGCCGACGAATACGCCGATGATGATGGCCGTCGCCGCATCGACGGTCGAGCAGACGCGACTCGCCTTGAGTTCGTCGCTGCTCTCGGGGATCTGATTGAAGTATTGCCGGCGTATGCGCCCGAGCACATACATGATGTAGTAGTAGAACATGACAAATCGCCTGGCACACATGCACGGAATCGCCTGACCCCGTGCATGTGTGCGTGGTTTGGTTTAGAAATAGATGGTCTGACCGCTCTGGGCAGACTGATAGATGGCTTCGATGATCTCGCTGACGACGAGCGCTTGACGCGGCTGGGTCACGGGCGTCTCCCCGTTGATCACACACCAGATGAACTGCCGCGCTTCGTACTGTTCAGCGGGCATACGCTCGCCCTTGAAGCGTTCGCGCGCAGTCGACGACGGTGTGATCTCGGTCGTGTAGAGCGAACCGTTCTTCTCGCCGTTGACCTTGATGACCTCGCCTGCCATCTCGATACCGCCCTTGGTGCCGCAGAGGATGGTATTACCGCCGTTCGTCATGTTGATCGCCCAACTCGCCTCGATGACCATCGTCGCGCCGTTCTTGAACTTGACGAAGCCGAACGCGCTGTCCTCCACCTCAAACTCCTCGGGCTTCCAGATGCCCCACTCATTCGAGTCGTACGCAGTGTCGGCGAGCTTGCGATAGACTGAACCCGTCACGCTATGTACCTCGTAGTTGTTCATGAGGTACAACGCCGCGTCGATCGAATGCGTACCGATGTCGATCATGGGGCCGCCGCCTTGTTTCTCTTTGTCTAAGAATACGCCCCACAGCGGTACGCCGCGTCGGCGAATGGCGGGCGCCTTTACGTAATAGATTTCCCCGATGTCGCCCTCTTCAATCATGCGGCGCGCAAACTGGAACTGCGGCGTCGAACGCGTCTGGTAGCCGATGGTGAGGATCTTGCCACTCTTCTCGGCGGCCTCGCACATCGCGCGCGCACCTTCGGCCGTATGCGCCATGGGCTTCTCGCACATAACGTGCTTGCCAGCATTCAGCGCGGCACAGGTGATCTCACTGTGCGACGAGTTGGGCGTGAGCACGTAGACAGCCTCGA
>CAYPOE010000356.1:0-1780 GCA_964412285.1 uncultured Eubacteriales bacterium
CCATAGGCGACGGTGTCGGCAATGGCATTGGGCGCGGCCTCGGCGGGTAACTGAATTAGCTGATTTTGTCCTTGATGTACTTTACGACGTCGCCTACCGTCTTGATTTTTTCCGCGTCCTCATCGCTGATCTCGATGTCGAATTCCTCTTCCAGCGCCATCATCATCTCGGCGAGGTCGAGCGAATCCGCGGACAGGTCATCAAACAGATTGGACTCGAGGGCGATCTCTTCCTCGTCAATACCCAACTGCTCCACCAAGATAGACCTGATTCGTTCAAATTCCATTATTATCGCTCACTTTCGGTATAGTTTAGGCGCATCGGCCTTTGTATATTTAATATTATAGAATGATTGGGCAATTGTCAAGAGTTTTTTGTTTTTTACACTACAGCGCAGTCCTACGAAGCGGTCGTACATCCGCGCGATACGAACATACAGTATGCCTTGGGGATCGCGATGACGCCGTCGGCGTTGCGGCGCGCGTCGAACAGCGGGCGCACGGTATCGTCGTCGGGCAGCGGACTGTTCATAAAGTCGGCGGCGCTGTACGCGTACGCGACGAGGTCGTCGACGTCGGTCACGTGCAGCGCATCGACGTAGTCGTATCGCTCGACGGTCGCAAAGTGGCGTTCGAGCGCAACGTGACCATTCTCGAGCGTGAACACATCCGGGTTGTTCATGCATATGCCGAGCGGCGACAGCGCCTCGCTGATGAAGCGGCCGATGCCGTTCTCGCCGTACGTCGAACTGTAGAGCGTGCCGCCGGGCTTCAGCACGCGGCGAATCTCGCGCAGTGCGCCGTCGAGTGATGGCGCATGGTAGAGCATCATGTTGGCGATGACGACGTCGTACGACGCGTCGGCGTACGGCAACGACATAACGTCGACGACGGCATATGTGACGTTGTCGCGTTCGCCCAACGTGTCGCGCGCCTTGTCGAGCATCCCTTGCGACAGATCGGTGAGCGTCAGCGCACTGCCCGCGCCGATGTGATCGATGCGGTCGACCCAAAGCCAACCCGTACCGCAGCCGATCTCGAGGATGCGGCAGCCGTCGTGGAATGCGTACTGGCCGTGTACGATTGCGTGATACGCGGCGGGATTGACGGTGTACTTGGCGTGCAGGTCGATGCGGGTACTGAGGTTTTGGCTCGTGCCGTACTGCTGATTCATGCTTGGATTCATGATGTTCGGCTCCTGAAAGACTCCTGAAAATGGGATTGACAAATGCGCGCATGAGGGATATAATAAGATATGTACGAGAAACGGTGCGAACGTTTCTCGCGAGGCTTTGCAGCTTTGACGATCAGGCTTCACGGTCTAAAGAATTAGATTATATTGAATTAAAACAACCGTTAACCTTTGGGATGGCGACGGTTGTTTTTGATTAAGCAAACTACATAGCCGCCGATATGCATCAACTCAAACCAATGCATACATAAATACACGACCAACAGCTTAACAACTTCCGCTGCGCTCATACTGCCACCTCCTTTCATAAGAAAATCCGAAGGGAGGTGCTAAACATCCAAGGGCATCACATCCTTTGATAATTCCAAAGGCCGCTACCGCCCAACCGCACGAAAGCCGCTGCGGCTCTCAAGAAGTATTATACTACATAGAACTACAAATAGCAACAATTTTCCCGCGATTGCATGGGCTTTTTTGGATCATCTTTCTTTTATTGACTATTGCGCCATCCTATGTTATGATTACATGAAAACAAAATCTTCGACAAAGGAGAATGATACATGTCCGGCACCGTTTGGGCAATATTACC
>CAYPOE010000357.1:0-1769 GCA_964412285.1 uncultured Eubacteriales bacterium
GAGTGGATGGGCAGGCGCGAGCCGGCGGTGATATCCAGGTTGACCACCTCGCTGGAGCGGCGGCGGTCCAGATACACCACCTCCTGGCCGTCCAGGATGGAGCAGGAGGTGGTCACGTCGAATTCGCTGTTGATGGCGTCCATAGCCTCGCGCATGTCGTTCATCTCTTGTGCGCCTTCTTGTACTGCGTCGCCCGCCTTGGCGAGCGTAATCTGTGCCTTTTGGGCGACGTCGGCTGTTTCGGTGATGTGTTCAATGAAATTGCGCATCGCGTCGGTCAGCGACGCCAACGCCTCGGACTGCGCATTGATGCCCGCGTGTATGCGTTGGTGGGTATCTGTCATCTTGGCCGCCACGCTCGACACGTCCTCGCTGCACTGTTTGACTTGCGCGAGGATCTGTGCCTGCGTCGATAACAGGCGGTCGGTTTCGTTCATCTTCTCCTGTACGGTAACGAGTAGATTCTCGCTCTCGATGGACTTGACCGACGCCTGTCTGATCGACTCCTTCCCCCACTTGACGACGATGAATAGAAAAGCCCACCCCACGTTGATGCCTGCGATGCCCTTGATGATGAGCATATTGGTCGCATGGCCGTATAAGTCATCGCGGAAGAACAATGCTAGCAGGAGCGTCGCGTTGATGACGACGATCAACCAGATCAGCGGTTTGGTGTTGAAGTATATGCAACTCATCGCGACGGCGGCGAGGCATAACACAAACAGTTCATGCAATGTACCGATGGTGGCGCCGATGATGAATATGATGAGGTACTCGCATACGCAGATGGTGATCACGCGCCATTCGTATGGGATGCGTTCGCGCAATACGCGGAGTACCAACGTGAGCGTCAACCCCATGCCGATGATCAGGGCGGCTATATCCAATCGTGGCGCAAGCAGTTGCAATCCCGCATAGATGCAACAAATTGTGACCACAGCTATCATATTCACGTTTAATAACTGTTCGTTCGACGAGCGAGAAAAACCGGATTTCTGCATAGTACCTCCGTACGGTTCGGATTTGCCATGGATCACGGGTATTATATCATGAATATCGAACTTGTGCAACAGCGCTTTTGTAGAAATGTATATCATAGGGGTGAACATAATACAAATACTATATAGATGGTGAGATATATGACATTAAATAAAGCCAGCCTGAATGAAGTATACTACATCCAACGCATCGATGGTGAAGGTTCATTGCGGCGGCGCTTACTCGATATGGGACTTACGCCACATACGGCCGTGACCGTGCGCAGGGTTGCGCCGTTGGGCGAGGTCATAGAACTGTCGTTGCGCGGTTATACACTGACGTTGCGTCGCGACGACGCCGCCAATATCGTCATCACCAAACAAATAGGCGAATCATAACGAGCGTGTTGCACTGCACGCTGTCTACGACACATTTTTATATATTTTTTATTTAAGGAATTTGACACTGGCCTGTGGCCTTTGAACTAAAAACCGTTCATGGATGAGATCTATGCTTTAATCGGTAATCCCAATTCGGGGAAGACGACGCTATTCAACCGCCTGACGGGCGCCAACGCCCACGCAGGCAACTTCCCCGGCGTGACCGTCGACCTGTCGCGCGAAACGTTACGCGGCAACGATGGCGTGCAGGTCGTCGACTTGCCTGGCGTGTACGCGCTCACGCCTTATTCGGCCGAGGAGGCCGTGACGCGCGATTTTCTGATCCGCGCACACCCACGTTTGATCATCAACATCATCGACGCGAATACGATCGAGCGCGGGCTGTACCTG
>CAYPOE010000358.1:0-1768 GCA_964412285.1 uncultured Eubacteriales bacterium
ATATGAATTTCTTAAAATACGTGTATTTATCAATGATATGACTGTTATGTGACTATTCCTACAATTGTGATGTTTGGGTTTACATGTAAATATTTAGGTGGGATCTTAAGTACCTCTGATGAAACGTCAGAAACAATATGGGTAGCTAAGGAAGAAGTATTAAATTATATAACTGTCCCGAATCTGGTAGAAAGATTTAAGGCTTATTTAGCCTTCAATGGTGATATTCAATACTTGCAATATATAACTAAACCTGAATATTACTTAAAATTAAAACGGTTCATATAATGAGCATGATCCTCCTCTTGCGAGATGATCGAACCAAAGCTGTGACAACCGTCGCGACTTTGGTGATTTTTACACAACTGTTCATGTTGTTCATGCTCCCGTAGCTGCATCCCAAAAAAGCAGGTCGAAGCTCACGACAGCCGCGCTTGACAAACCCACGTGCGATTGTTAGAATGTACATAAAGATAACGAATATCACGCTGCACTATGTGAGTATAGGAGAATAGAACATATATGAAGATCACATCGGTCAATACATATTTGGTGCGCCCGCGTTGGTGCTTCGTCGAGATCACAACGGATGATGGGTACGCGGGTTGGGGCGAGGCCGTACTCGAGGGACATGCTGCATCGGTCGCCGCGTGCGTGCATGAGTACGAGGACTACCTGATCGGTACCGACGCGTCACGCATCGAGGACGTGTGGACGACGCTCTACCGTGCGGGATTCTACCGCGGCGGCGGCATCATGATGAGTGCGATCGCAGGGATCGATCAGGCGCTCTGGGACATTCGCGGCAAATACTTCGGCGTACCCGTATACGACCTGCTCGGTGGCGCAGTACGCGACAAGATGCGCGTCTACGCATGGGTCGGCGGCGACAGGCCGTCCGACGTCGGAGCGGCTGCCAAAGAGAAGCAGGACGCGGGTTTCACGGCGGTCAAGATGAATGCAACAGAAGAATTGCAATACATCGACGACTACGCCAAACTCGACGCGGTACTCGAACGCGTCGCCGCGATCCGCGAGGCGTGCGGCAAATACTTCGGCATCGCCATCGACTTCCACGGTCGCGTACACAAGCCGATGGCCAAAGTCCTTGCCAAGAAGCTCGAGGAGTTCGATCCCATGTTCATCGAGGAACCCGTGCTCTGCGAACACATGGAGTTGTTCGCCGAGATCGCGGCGGCCTGCAACATCCCCATCGCGACAGGCGAACGCCTGTTCAGCAAGTACGACTTCAAGCGACTGCTATCGCTCGGCGGCGTCGACGTCATCCAGCCTGATCTATCGCACGCGGGCGGTATCACCGAGGTACGCAAGATCGCCGCGATGGCCGAAGCCTACGACGTCGCGCTCGCGCCGCACTGTCCGCTCGGACCCATCGCGCTCGCCGCGTGCCTGACCGTTGACGCGTGCAGCTACAATGCCGTGATCCAGGAACAGTCGCTCGGGATCCATTACAACGTAGGGCGCAGCGTACTCGACTATGTCAAGAACGCCGACGACTTCGCGTTCACCGACGGTTACGCCAAACTGCCGACAATACCCGGCATCGGCGTGGAGGTCAACAAGGACTTGGTTGTCGAGGAGAACAAGTCGCCACATAATTGGAAGAATCCGCTGTGGCGACATGAGGATGGGTCAGTTGCGGAATGGTAGCAGGTGCCATCGAAGATGGCAGTAGGTATCATTCCGCAACACGCGGAATGGTAGCAGGTGCCATCGAAGATGGCAGTAGGTATCATTCCGCAACACG
>CAYPOE010000359.1:0-1766 GCA_964412285.1 uncultured Eubacteriales bacterium
TCGGAGATGCGTACAGAAGTACGCAATCAAATGCGCGGCGGTAACGGCGATGTTACACTGCTACATCTGTTAGAAAAAGAGGATATGATGGGCAAGGCGCGCATCTGCGCCACACTCACGTTACAGCCGGGAGATTCCATTGGCGAGCATACCCACGGCCCCGACGCCGAGATCTATATCATTACCAAGGGCAGCGGCATCGTCAACGACAACGGCGTGATGCGCAACGTGGCGGTCGGCGACGTCGTGTTCACGGGTGGCGGCGACATGCACGCCATCGAGAACAACGGCGATACGCCGCTCGAATTCATCGCAGTTGTCATCGAGTAACGGCATCCCGAACAACGGGACGGTGGGGGTTGCGCATAGGCGCGACCCCCTTTTTGATGATCAACAACGGCGTTCACTACATATACTGTTGTGAAAACTTTATCACAACAGGAGGGTTGACCATGGCAACATTGAGTTTATGCATGATTGTGAAGAATGAGGCAGACGTACTCGCACGATGTTTGGATTGCGTACGCGACATCGTCGACGAGATCAATATCGTGGATACAGGTTCGACCGATGGCACGGTGGAGGTGGCCAAACAGTACACAGATCGCATATTCCACTTTGACTGGATACAGGACTTCGCGGCCGCGCGCAACCACTCGTTTTCGACCGCTACGATGGATTACGTGATGTGGCTCGACGCCGACGACGTCATCGATGAGGAGAATCGCACTGCGCTACAGGCGCTCAAGGCCGAACTCGACGGTACGGTGGATATGGTGATGTTGAAGTATGACGTAGCCTTTGACGAATACGATCATCCTACGCTATCGTACTACCGCGAACGCATATGCAGACGCACCTGCGGGTACACGTGGGTCGGCGAGGTACACGAAGTGATCGTGCCGTCGGGTCGAGTTATACATAAAGACATCGCCATTCAACATCGCAAGACGCACGCCGGAGATCCGATACGCAACCTCAACATATATAGGCGTATGATCGCCGAGGGCAAGACCTTGGATCCGCGGCAACAGTTCTACTACGGGCGTGAGCTCTACTATAACCATGCGTATGACGAAGCCATTGATGTATTGAGCGGCTTTCTCGACAGTGGCATGGGTTGGGTCGAGAATAACATAGACGCCTGCGCCGATCTATCCAACTGTTACGCCGAAATAGGGGATCATGACGCGGCACTCCAAGCGTTATTCCTGAGTTTTGCGTACGCGGCACCGCGCGCCGAGATCTGCTGCAAGATCGGCGGACACTTTATGGAACGACAGCAGTACCATATCGCGATATTCTGGTACGATCTGGCGCTGTCGTCGGAGCGCGGCGATACAGATGGCGGCTTTTGTTCGCCGGACTGCTACGGCTATCTCCCGTGCATACAGATGTGCGTGTGCTACGATCGATTGGGCGATCGCGCCAAGGCGCGTGCGTATAACGAGAGGGCGGGTACGTATAAGCCGCAAGATGCGAGCTACTTACATAACAAGCAGTACTTCGAGCACATATCCTAAGAATTTGCCATAATTTAACATATGCTGTCGTGCATACATATACTGTATTGAAATCCTCTTATTTTATTCATATAATTAGGGATGTGTCATATTCATGAAAAGATATAATGGTTCTAAACAAAGGGTATATATCATACGCGACAGTTCGAGTATTGCGAGTGCTGCGAGTGTAGATAGAATCAAACCCAAACCTGTTGTCGAAGCGAGTACGCCCGATATCATCGACGACAGTCCAGTACGTAA
>CAYPOE010000360.1:0-1758 GCA_964412285.1 uncultured Eubacteriales bacterium
CGTACATATCGGCGAGGTACAGGCCAGCGTCTGGGACGAGGTCGACATCGCCGCCGCAGACGCTGCGGGGATTGTGCTGCTGTAAATCGCATCTATCGAATACACAACGCCTTTCGCGAGATCGATCTTGCGAAAGGCGTTTGCTATGCACCACAAGTTCGAGGTATGCATAGTATATAGTGTAAGGCCAATAAAAACATCTTCAAGGAGGCAACACAATGTTCTGCGAGAAAAACAACATGTTATGGTGGATCGTTATCAGAACACTACGCAGGATATAGTTATACGTACTCCTTGATAAACACTTCGAGAGTGAAGTCGTCGGGCGGGGTACGCTTTGCCTTGACATACACAGCACGATCCACTACATAGCGCAACATTGTATTCTTCTCTTCGATGGTTGCACACTCATAATATTGCAAAAGCTCTGTCAATCTCGGGAGTATGTCATACGAGCGATATTGTGCCGCGTCGATCTGCTCCTGCAGCTCGTCCGCAGCGTTTTGCAGCTCCGTCACACGTTGATTGAGTACGCGGCTGCGCTCTATAAATGTGTCAGTATCGTACACGTCCTGCTCCAACAGGTCATGCAGTTTAGCCAACTGTTTCTTGTTCTTTTGCATCTCCGCGTTTATACCTGCAAGCTGCCGTGCGTAGTCCTCTTGCGTGTACTGCCGCTCTTGCGTAATGGTCTCGCTGATCGTAGACAGTTCTTGCGACAGCACATGCAGGAGGCGTTCCTCCACCAAGGACAGCCGCGTCATGGCATTACAACACGCTGCACTGCACATCAAATAGTCCGGCTGCGACTTTTTGGACGGCAGTCGAACCATGGCACGTCCACAGATGCCGCACTTTACGATGCCGACCAACGGCGACTTGATCTCGCCTGTACGTGTTGGAGCGTGCTTGCGACTGCGCATGATCTCATCGGCACGCTGGTATGTATCGGTGTCGATGATGGCCGGGTGCGCACCGTCTACCACGATCCATTTGTCGGGTGCGTTGACTTTGTACGTGCGCTTGCTTGTGTTTTCGGCCTTTTTGTACGTGTTGCGGTTGTAGGCGATCTTGCCCGTGTAGATGGGGTTGCGCAACACCCACCGCACGCCCGACCGTTCCCACTGTCGCCCATCGCGCGTCATGACACCCATGTCATTTAGGCGACGCGCGATACTTGGACACCCAACGCCGTCGATGTACCACTGATATATAGATCGTACAATGTCGGCCTGCTCCGGCACGACGCGCAGTGTGGGTAGTCTGCCCTTGTACTCCCTGTCGTATCCGTAGGGCGCGTCCTATACATGTCCACCCTGGTCGATCCCGGCACGGATTCCGCGCTGCATACGACCTTTGATCATCTTGAGTTCTTGACGCGCGATGAATGCCTTGAACTCGCCATACGTCTCGTCGATGTCGTTGGATAGGTCGTATGTCTTGCTCGGCGTGATGATCAGCGTTCCAGCGTCTTTGAGCGTCGACAGGATGATGCCTTGATCCTGCATCGCACCACGGCCGAGTCGGTCTATGTCCATACACAGTACGGCGTTATACGCACCGCCGCGCACCGCGTCGAGCATGGCCAACATCTGAGGACGGGCAAACAGGCTGTCACCGCTGACGACCTCCTCGTAGATGTGCGTGATATGTAAGTCGTGCGTGCGTGCATAGTCGAGCAACGCGGCGCGATGGGCGTCGAGTGTACCGCCGTCGGTCTCGGCGCGGGACTTGCGGAGATAGATTGCTACGTTGGTC
>CAYPOE010000361.1:0-1732 GCA_964412285.1 uncultured Eubacteriales bacterium
GGCTACATGCCGCCCGAGAATGCGGTCGACGCCGTAATGCACGACGTTGAGGCGTGCGTCTATAGCTTCAGCGGCGCCAAAGCCATGAGCAACGCCGCGCTACGCATAGGCAAAACGGCCAAGCTGCACATCAAGATCGATACGGGCATGAGTCGTTTGGGCTTTGTGTTTGCCGATGACGAGCGTGTCAATCGTGAGACCATCGCGGCGATTGCGGATATCGCGTCGCTGCCGAATATACAGATAACGGGGGTGTTTAGTCATCCGGCCTGTGCGGATGAATCAAATGATACATACACAGACGCGCAGTTCGCACGCTACGACGCACTGTGCCGGCGGCTCGAGAGCCTCGGCATCGTGCCAACACTCAAGCATTTTGCGAACAGTGCGGCGACCTTGCGTTACCCGCATACGCACCTCGATATGGTGCGGGTGGGTATCGCGTTGTACGGCGTATCACCTACGTCCGAGGACTACGGGCTGCTGCCCGTGATGTCGTTGCGGACGCGCATCTCGCACATCAAGACCATACCCGCCGGTACGCCTGTGAGCTACGGCGCGCGGTATGTGTCGGAGGGCGAACGCGTCGTCGCGACGATCCCGGCGGGCTACGCCGACGGATATTCACGCACATTATTCGGCAAGGCGCGGTGCATCGTGGGTGATACAATTGTTCCAGTAATTGGGAATATTTGTATGGACCAATGTATGATTGATATTACAGGAGTCAATACTATCAACATACAGGACGAGGTCATACTCATTGGAGGATCAGGTGATCACCGCATAACAGTCAGCGAACTCGCGACACACATGGGCACGATCCCTTACGAGGTATTGTGCGTCATAGGTAAGCGCGTGCCGCGCATCTATAAGCGTTCGGGCTCGATTGTGGGCGAACGCAACGAAATTAGGTAAGACCCTACGTCGTACAGACGTGTGGGATGGTGGGGATTAGGTAACTATAATGAGAACGACGCGTTATCGTTTACCTAAGAATGTGGCAACCAAAACATACAAAAAACATAAAGACAGCAACTGTACGTTTACAATGATTTGGGGTTATATGGTGATGGGGGAACTCAATCGCGAGTGGAGCAATCTCGCGTTAGACATAGATACCCTCGCGTATTACGCGTAGCGTAACGCAAATAAAAGTACATGACACCGAGGTCTATACCGCCACGAAGCGGTAGCAGACCAACAGGATTACGATTACCATTTAGGGAGTAACAGACGTGATAGTCAAAAGAGGAGATATATACTACGCAGACCTCAGTCCCGTCATCGGGAGTGAGCAGGGCGGCGTGCGCCCCGTACTCATCGTACAAAACGACATCGGCAACAAGTACAGTCCAACTGTGATCGCCGCCGCCGTCACGAGCCAGATCAACAAAGCCAAACTGCCCACGCACATTGAAATCGACGCGGCCGCCTACGGCCTTGCGAAAGACAGCGTCATCCTCATGGAGCAGATCCGCACGATCGACAAGAAACGTCTCAAAGAGAAGATCGGGCATATCGACGATTCGTTGGTGGATAAAGTGAATGAGGCATTGGTCATCAGCTTTGGCTTGCAGATGGTCAACTGAGGCTCTTGTGATGTTTCGCAAGGGTCTTTCGACCATTGCCAATGCCTTGACATTCTCATCGAATCACGTTACAATAGTATTGTGGTTGACCATAACTTTACAGAAAGTGTAACGGGGTAGTTCTATGAGAAAGATACTGA
>CAYPOE010000362.1:0-1723 GCA_964412285.1 uncultured Eubacteriales bacterium
GCATAAAATCTATGGATAAGCCTCGATACAGTTTTGTATTGTTTGACGCGGACAATACGCTGTTCGACTACGACGCGGCCGAGTGTGGTTCACTCGCCGCGTCGTTCGCGTACTACGGTTTGCCGTACGCCGACGATACCCGCGCATTATATCGCGACATCAACAGCGCACTGTGGCGGTCGCACGAACGCGGCGACGTCGGCATTGACGCATTACAGCGACTGCGGTTCGCGCAACTATTCGATGCGCTGCATATCCCGTACGACGACGCGTATGTCGATGGCTTCAACGCGTACTACTTAAACGGTTTAGCCGACCACGCGCACCTGATCGACGGGGCGGTCGAGGTATGCCGCGCACTGCACGAGTGCTGCACAGTCTGCATTGTGACCAACGGCGTCCCGTCGGCGCAGCACCGCCGCATCGACGTGTCGCCGCTCAAGTCATACATGGCGCACGTATTCGTGTCGGGCGACATCGGGTATCGCAAGCCGCAGCCGCAGTTCTTTGACGCGGTACTCGACGCGTTATGCGTGACCGATCGCAGCGACGTCATCATCGTAGGCGACCTATTGGCTACCGACATCGCGGGCGGCAATGCATCAGGCATTACGACGTGTTGGTTCAATCCGAACGGCCAGCCCAACGATACCGACATTGTACCCACATATGAAATACGCGGTTTAGTAGAAGTAGTTGACATAATACTAAAGGATGCGAAACTATGACATAGATCTATTTCGTACGGCACGCGCAGAGTGACTTCACCGTGCGCGAGGACAGGGTGCGGCCGCTGACCGAGAAGGGCATGGCCGACCGCGCCATCGTGACCGAATATCTGCGCGACAAGCGCATCACGGCGTTCTACTCGAGTCCGTACAAACGCGCCTACGACACCGTCGTACCCGCAGCCGAAGCGTTGGGCTTGTCCATCACAACCGTTGACGACTTCCGCGAACGGCGCGTCGGCACGTGGATCGATGATTTTGAGGAATTTGTGCGCCTGGTCTGGCGCGACCACGACTATGCGCACGAAGGCGGCGAGTCGCTCAACGAAGTCAAGCGGCGCAACATTGCGGCGCTCACGCCGTTGATTGAGCGGCACGACGGCGAATGCATCGCGATTGGTACGCACGGCGCGGCACTGTCGTCGATCATTCACCACTACCGCCCATCATTCGGTTTGGACGACTTCATGGCGATTGTCAGTGTGAATCCGTGGATCGTACGCATGGCATTCGACGGCGACGCCTGCGTGGAAGTCACGTATCGGCACGATATGCTGCCCGAATGAAGTATGCTATACAGTGATTATAATCGGATCACCTGTGCCGGCTTCTCACGAAGTCGGCATTGTTGTATGACGTGATACGTGCCGCGGCTGTGACCGTCCCAGAATGCGAGTACGGCGTCGGCGTACTCGACGATTTGCGCATTGCGCACGAGTGGTGCGCGTTTGCCGTATGCCGCGTACTGCGGCAGGAACTCGGTGAGTGGTATCCCGTGCGACTGCGCGTACCGCCGCGCACACGTGTCGATGCCCGTCGCGCCGCCCGACACGATTTCGGTCGTAGCGGCGGGCAGATAGTCGTGCAGATTGTCGACGGTCTTCGGGCTCTTCTTGGGATCGACGGCCAAAGTCGTCTTTTCTTCATTCAACTGCGTTTTCGCCGTGCATTTGCCGTCGGCGCCGACGATGAAAAAGAACTGCGGCACGCTCTCC
>CAYPOE010000363.1:0-1714 GCA_964412285.1 uncultured Eubacteriales bacterium
GGGGTATGCATCAGCTGATGTTCACCAACCTCTGGGAGATCGACTCGCAGACCGGTCAGCAGTTCCCGGCGCTTGCGGCCGAGATGCCCAAACCTCTAAACGACGATTTCACCAAGTTTGAGGTTAAACTGCGACAGGGTCTCAAGTGGAGCGACGGCGTCGATTTCACGGCAGATGACCTCGTGTATACGATAGACGCTGTACTGGCCAGCAGTACCAAGTCTACCGCATACTTGCAGACCATCGTCAAGTCGGCCACCAAGATCGACGATTACACGGTCGAGATCGAGACCGTCACGTCGTACCCGCGTCTCTCGTACGCGCTCGGCGTCACGATCTGGGGCAACTGGAACTTCCAAGTCGTGCCCAAGCACATCTACGAGAAAGAAGACATCGCAACGTTCAAGGACGAGAAACCCGTCGTTATAGGCCCCTATACGGTCAACAGCTACGACCCGATGGGCAACTGGATCCTCTATGAGAAGCGCACCGACTGGCAGAATACCGACGTAGGTATACTGTACGGCGAACCCGTCGCCAAGTATGTACTGTTCAGGTACTTTGGCCCGGAGGAGAAGCGCGTCATGGCGGCCATCAACAACGAGATCGATATCCTCTGCGAAATCTCTTCCGAGTCGTGGGAGGTCTTAAAGGCGCAACAGTCCGATGCGCGTATGTGGCTCGCCGACTATCCGTACGCCGCGTTTGACGATCCGTGCGGCAAAGGTATCGGATTCAACAACGCCAAGGCTCCGTTCAACAAGAAAGAATTCCGCTGGGCGCTCACGCTCATGATCAATCCTGTCGAGGCCGCGCTCAACATCTTTGACGGCGCCGTCAGGGCGTCGGTGCTGCAAGTTCCGCCGACTTCCGCACTGTCCAAGACCTACTACGACGCGATGGAGCCGTGGCTCCGCGACTTCGCACTCGCCGACGGTTACAAGCCGTTCAACCCGAACTACGCGTTGGAGATCGCTGAAATTATGAAGGGTCGCGGCATGAATCTGCCGACGGACGAGGCTGAACTCAAAGAACTGTTCGGCATCGGCTGGTGGAAATATGACCCCGCGCAGGCTGAGAAGCTGCTCGTACAGGCCGGTTTGGAGAAGAAAGACGGCAAGTGGTATTATGAAGGTCAGCCGTTTAGCTTTACAGTCAATATCCCCGCCGACTTCGAGACGCAGGCCATGCGTACGGGTCTCGCCGCAGTCGACCAGTGGACCAAGTTCGGACTCGACGTCACGGCTGTCAAGCTGATCAGCGCCGAGTTCAGCAACGCCGAACGCACGGGTAACTATGACATGGGCGCATACTGGCCGCATTGCGCGATCATGGACGACATCTACCCCAACATCAACGGCTGGCATATGAAGCACATTGTACCCATCGGCGAATCCGCGAGCGCCAACAACTCGCGTTTCTCCAACGCCGACATCAGCGCGTACCTCGACAAGTTAGAGGCGATGTCGCCCGACGATCCGCAGATCGTACCGACGTCCATCGAGATGCTCAAGCTGTTCGTGGACGAGATGCCGTATATGCCGATGTTTGGCGCAGCCAAGTTTGTGCCGACCGTATCCACATACTGGGAAGGCACGCCCAACGCGGATAACCCCTACAACGGCCCGTGGTGGTGGTGGAGCTGCTTCAAGTACATGCTCCCCAAGATTACGCCTGTAGCCAAGTAACTCATCAGGGATGAGGTTCTTGCGTA
>CAYPOE010000364.1:0-1708 GCA_964412285.1 uncultured Eubacteriales bacterium
CATCCATTTGATGCTCTCTGGCCACCCTCTGAACGTATCGTTTCTACGATGTTCCGACCGCCAAGCCGCAACGCCGCATACCGTATCGTGATCCATGTGATCGCGAATACCACGAGGATGCACCACGTGCTGGCAAGCCACGGCAGCCGATACGGAATGGGGAATTTTGCCCGAATCGGCAGATTGATCAAATACGTCAGCACGATGGCGAGCGGCAGTCCGATCATGAGTGACTTGGCCGAACACAGGATGCTCTCGAGGTTGAGCATACGTGCCAGTCCGCCGCTCGTCAGGCCGACGCTCTGCAAAACCGCAAACTCCCGCGAACGCATACGCACATTGGTGGACATGGTGCTGATGACGTTGGTCAGTCCGATCAGCGCCAACAGTACTACGAACCCGTAAACAAACACAGTGACCAACACAATGGCGATGTTCATGATCTTCATATAGTCGTTGATCTTATATACGCGGGTGGTGAACCCCAGCTCCATGTAGGTAGACTCGGGATCGCGCGGGAACATCTCGGCCATCACCGCATTCGCGTACTCTATGAAGCCTTCTGTGTCGGGAGTGTCAGCAGGGCTGGCATACCACAGGTATCCGCCCACTTCCGCCTCCTGGACGATCAGCCGAACCGTGCCTGTATTAGGCCCAAAAAGTTCGTTGGGTATCTCTTCTTGGGTCAATACGCCATGTATGGGTACTTCGCGGACGGAATCATCTGCCTTTACGAGTTGTACGTCCTCGCTATCAACAAATGGCGTTATCGTGGTCAATGCGCCGTTATCGTTATACCTATACTGGTTTATGAGGATATTGGAACCCACCGGCACGCCGGCTCGCTCGCATAGAAGGGCGTAATGGTGCGGGTCGATCGTCAGGATTTCGGCGGATAGCCTGTACCCAGACGGCTCTTCTGGGTATCGGTCTTGGATGGCTTCTATCATCTCGGACGACATCCTCTCTCTCGGGACGATCGCGTCATATGTTTCCAGATCGTAGCCCATGCCGAATAGGGTCGTGCCTTCGTGTTCGCGCAGCCGTTCGGTGACTTGGTTGGCAACGGTGCTGTGGATGGGAACGACGACCGTGGACGCTTCTCTGCCGGTATCCTCGTTGACGGAGCGATTGGACGAAGAGGCATAATCGACCAAGATGGTTGCATCCACATCGGGGTACATCCTATCCAGCAGTGCGTCTGCCTGTCCGCTGAGCGCGCTGAGATTGACGAACAATACGATGCCGATGGTGAGGGATACCACGCTCGCCCGGAAGTTGCGTCTATTGCGTTTGATGTTTTTGGCCGCGAGCGTACCCTCGAAGCCGAATAGCTTCTCGATCAGGGGGCTTGTGCGCATCTGCTTCGCTTTCGTTTTGACTTCGCCCACCCCGCGGATGCTGTCGATTGCGGCGACGCGCGCGGCTTTGCGCGCCGGAAGCCATGCAGAAAACAGGACGGCCAAGAATGAGACGGTCGCGGCGGCGAGCAACGCTTGCCATGCAACCACGAAATCAATCACGATGGTGAATTTGTTCATCATGATATGGACAAGGCTGTTGAGTTCGCCGAGGATGCGATTGGCGACGCCTACACCCGTGAAAGCCAAGAGCAATCCGACGGCGACGCCGATCGGGATGCCCACCGCCGACAGCAGTACGCTTTCAAACATCACCGTAGCGGCGATTTGCCGTTTCGTAGCGCCCA
>CAYPOE010000365.1:0-1699 GCA_964412285.1 uncultured Eubacteriales bacterium
GAGATGAAACGATGGGTTTTGGATATTTCGTCCGCCAGTTTCGCTGATGGTCAAGAATACATCATGCGTGCGGTAACGCCGGGGATCGCATGGATGTCTCGTTGTGCTGCATGGCGCGATTGTAGTTTTCGGTCGCTATGCGTATGAATTCAGGATCGTTGTGCTTCTCGGGCGGGATGTAAGGCTTACCACGCTGCCGCTGCCGTAGATTGAAACGGTCGATCTCCTCGCGCAGCAGGTTGGCATTGTGTTGCATCTCGTTGCTCGAGGCGGCAGACTCTTCGCTGATGGAGGAATTCATCGCGGCCGCGCCGGCGATGGATTTGATGCCCTCGTTGATCTCGAAGATAGACGCCTGCTGGTCGCGCGACGCGCTGGCAATCTGGTTGGTGACGCCGATGGTCGACGCAATATCGGCGCCGATATGTTCAAACATCGCATTGGTCTGGTCAACCATCTGCGCGCCATAGTAGGATTTGCGGATCGTATCCTCGATCAGCGCCTTGGTCTCGGCGGCGGCGGCCGCACTGCGCAACGCGAGTTGCCGAACCTCGCCCGCAACGACAGAGAACCCATTCCCGGCCTCGCCCGCACGCGCGGCCTCGATCGATGCGTTGAGCGCAAGCAGATTGGTTTGGAACGAGATGTCATCGATGGTCTTGATGACGGCCGATACCTCGTCCGACGACGACCGAATCTGTCCGACGGCGTCGACGAGCTCGTTCATTTTGCCCACGCTGGCGTTCACATCGACACGTATGCGTTCAAACGCGCGGAGTACCTCGTCGACGTAGGATGAATTTTGCGACGTTAGGTCGTACACGACGGCGACGGCCGCCGACATCTGCTCGACCGCCGACGCTTGCTGGGTCGTATTTTCAGCCAATGTACTGCTCGCCGCGTACAAGTCGTCTGCGCTTGTAGTCACGCTATTGGCGATGTTGAGCATGTTGGCGAACATGTAGTCGTTTTCCTGCACCATTTTGTACAGCATCCTGCCCAACACATCCATATCGGAGCGTATATGCACGAATGCCGTGAGATCCCCTTCGGCGACGCGCCGTATTACAGCGACGTTGTGTTGGATGCTCGTCGCCATCTCCTCGAACGCGCGGATCATCTGCGCGATCTCATGCTGTTCACCGAAATCCTTGGTGTGCATGTCGGCGCCCTGCACTGTATTGTCGCCGAGCGCCAGACGTTTGGCCCAATCCACAATGGCGAGGATGGGCGCGGTAATGCGTTTGGTCGTGCGATGTGCAATGAAGAAAGCCACCGCGATGACGATGACGAGCAGAATGATGAGGGTGTTCGCCATGGACTCTAACCGATAGTCGGCCTCGGCAGCGGAGTCCTCGGCAGCTTGCCTATAATGATCGGTGATGGTTGTGATGTTGGCGATGACTTCTTTAACCTTGGGTCGAATCTCGGTAGTGTACCGCTGATAGGCGGCTTGCTTATCGGTGTTGGATAGTACGATGATATCCGCTGCGTTGTTGTGTATATATTCGTGTGGCGTCTTGAGGTTGACAATGGCGTCGGAGATTCCAGGATCCTTGAGTTCATCAACTCCGATGGACGAGAGCCACTTGCCCAATGAACACGTCGCGGGGTCGAGGCTGCCGGTAAATGCGACGCCGTCGTTGATGGCGTCATCCAGACCAGTGACCCAGACGTAGTGGCTGATCACAGCATCCTT
>CAYPOE010000366.1:0-1695 GCA_964412285.1 uncultured Eubacteriales bacterium
AAATTATTCAGGAATAACTGCTTCTTGGGGAAGATGTGGGTCGCGCGGTCGGTATGCAGCGTCGCGTGTCCGAACAGTGCCTGTTGCGAAACATCAGTGAATCCTGTGACGAGCGGCGTCAGTGCCGCGATACCGATGGATAGGTCGGGCGACAGGCTGTTGTCGCGCGTGACGACGGTTTCGCCGCCATTGTGCTTGATGCGCCATACGCCGTTGTTGTCCTCGAAGTACGAGTCGGTCACGCCGATGTTGACGTCGCAGTCCATTGCGTAACGCGTATGCTCGAGTACGGCTTTGAGGTTGCAGATGCGATTCTGCCCACGGTGCTCGAACTCGGTCTTGAACACGTCGTGCTGCTCGCTGATGAAGTGCGCGAGGTTGAACGTACACGGCGAGACGACCGTCACCGTCTGCATACGCGGCGTGAATCGATAGAGGAAGCCGAGCAGATTGCGCAGCGTCGCACCATTGGTGTAGATGAGCTCGGTCACGGTGAATACATCACTGTCCTTGTATTCAAACTTCATGTAGCCCGTGATGATGCTGCCCTCGTAATGCACGAACAGATACTGCCGCGTCTTGTACGGATCAGACGGTATGTCGCGCTGCCACTGCTTGTCTGTACGCAGTAACGCGAGGTTCTTGTCGTTGATGAAGGTCTGGTACGCGGCCTTGACGCCTTCGTAGTCGCGCGCCGCACTATATTCGCGAATGTCGCCCTCGTAGTCGAACTGCTTGAATGCGTCGCCCTTGATGGTCTGGCGCAGCCACGCGAAGTTGTACTCGTAGCCGAACATGCGATAGTATGCGTGCGAGAACGGGTAGAGGTAGGAGAAGTAGGTGCCTTGCTCCTTCATTTCGTCGAACGCTGCGGCGAACAGTTTGCGGACGCAGCCGCCGCGCCGATACTCAGGCAGCGTCGCGACGCCACCGATCCCACGCATGGACACGGGCTTGCCGTCGAACATGATGGTGTAGTCGTGGCTCAACATCGACGACACGAGCCTGTCGCCGTCAAACACGCCGAAACTATCGTTGATCGGCAGCGTACCCTCAGCGATCGTGCGCTCAACTTCGGCCGTGACCTGTGCCGCATCGACCGAACTAAAGTATGCGATGCCGTGCAGATTGCGCAATTGCAGATGTTGCTCGTACGGTATGCGTTTGACTTCCATAGATTACTCCTTTAGATGTATCTCATGGATGATATATTCTAACTCTTGATAAGTATACAGCCGCGCAATGTACCGCGCGAACTGTACTGTCGACATCTTATCGGGTACGCCGTGCCGCGCGAGGATCGCACGTTTGAGGGTGGCGCTGTGCGGTCCACCTGACAGCCCGAGCGCGTACAGTTCAGCGGTCGTGAATGCGCGCGACTGCGCATTGTCATCCGCCATCGTCGCACCTGCGTCGAGCAGTGCGCGCTCGATGATCGTGTTATCCACGCCCTCCACGCCGAGCAGACCCTCTTTGCCGCCGACGGACTTGCGTCGTTCCTTGCCCTGGATCGCGGGCAGGTACGCGTGCCGTACTTTGGCATTCTTGCCGAGGAAGCCCGTGATATAGCGGCGTATGCGGAATCCCGCGCTGTCGCTGTCGGTGAGGATGATGATGCCGACGGATTCGGCATATTGTTTGATCAGGTTGCGGAGTGCAGCGTCGCGGTAGACGCGATAGCCGTCGGTCGTGATG
>CAYPOE010000367.1:0-1638 GCA_964412285.1 uncultured Eubacteriales bacterium
CGCATAACGATAATCGCGGGGCTTGGGAGCGAATACAACGCCGCCGCCCGTCCAGTTCGGAGCACGCCTCGAACCTTGGCGCGCACGACCCGTACCCTTCTGACGCCACGGTTTGCGTCCGCCGCCGCGTACCTCGGTACGCGTGAGCGCACTCTGCGTGCCCTGACGCTGATTGGCCAAATAATTGCGCACATATTGGTGTAACGCGTCTTTGTTCACTTCGATGCCGAAGATATTCTCGGCCAATTCGACCGTGCCGACGCGCTGCGCTTGTTTATTCATCAAATCTACAGCTGGCATTATTTCCCTCCTTTCTTATTCTTTACCGTATCCTTGAGCATAACCACGCCGCCCTTGGGACCGGGTATTGCGCCCTTGATGAGTATCATGTTATGCTCCGCATCTACGCGGACGACTTCGAGGTTCTGCACGGTAACGCGCTCGTTACCCATGTGACCCGGCAATCCCTTGCCCTTGAAGACACGACCCGGATCGGAGTTCGCGCCCATCGAACCGACGCCGCGGTGATAACCACTACCGTGACTCATGGGGCCGCGGCTCGTGTTATGCCGCTTGACGGTACCTGCGGTACCCTTACCTTTGCTGATACCGATGACGTCGATACGGTCGCCCTGGGCAAACGTATCGCATTTGATCTCGTCACCTACGTTGTAGCCATCGATGGAATCCAGCCTGAACTCTTTGAGTACACGCTTGGGCGCGACGTGCGCCTTCTCGAAATGGCCCTTCTGCGGCTTATTGACCTTGCCCTGCGGCAGATCAATGATACCGACCTGCAACGCGTCGTAGCCGTCCGTGCCTACCGTCTTCTTTTGCGTGATGACGTTGGGAGCGGCCTCGACTACGGTGACGCCAATCGATGTGCCGTCATCGCAGAAGATGCGGGTATTGCCGATCTTCTTGCCTAATATCGCCTTCTTCAAATGAAACATCCTTTCTGTACGGTTACCCGTACGTTTTGCTTGTTTACCGTCACAGACCTAAGTCGGAGACGCGCCGCCCTTGATTGCCCTGCCGCAACGACTCACGCGTCGTCGCCGCTGCAACCTCCGCGGCCTGTTAAACATCACTTCCGTTAAGCCATTCAGACCTATGTTCGGCCATTCAGACTCATTTAGAGCTGAATATCAGCCGATACGCCTGCGGGCAAGTCTAACCTCATCAGGGTTTCGGTCGTCTTTTGCGTCGGATAGAGGATGTCGATGATACGCTTGTGCGTACGTCGCTCGAATTGTTCGCGAGCGTCCTTGTACTTATGCACAGCGCGCAGGATTGTAACGACTTCCTTTTCCGTCGGAAGCGGGATAGGCCCCGATACGCGTGCGCCCGTACGCTTGGCGGTTTCGACTATCTTTGTAGCCGACTGGTCCACGAGTACGGGATCATACGCTTTCAGGCGGATGCGTATCCTGTCCTTGACTGCTGCCATTATGGACTCCTTCTGCGAAAAAAGTGTTGATGTGCGGTGAATGTTTCTCACTACGCGGCCGGGCGTTTTAATCGCCATTCCCACGTACCTTTTGATTATAGCACATAAAGTAAAATAATGCAAGTAGTTTTTTCATAGGGAGTGGACAATTCCCGTAACACCTACAAAAAACCAATCAACCCCAAAGG
>CAYPOE010000368.1:0-1637 GCA_964412285.1 uncultured Eubacteriales bacterium
CGCATCTTACGAGATGGGTGTGCGCGATCCTGTCGTACTGCCCATACCCCCATGGCGATACACGCGATCAACAAAACAGTAGCAACGAGCGTCGTCATATTGAACCCCCCTTGTGAAAAGTTATATATATTATATACAACAGTATATGATATGTCAACCCGCGAAGTTGTATATTTGCGCAATCATACTTTGAAAATCACAAATCGGCTGAAGAAGTAATTCATCAGTACGACGATGACGTTGTTGAAGATCTTGACGTACAGGTCGTTGACGCCGCACAGGTCGTGCAGCATCCAGAGTAGCGCCGTATCGATGACAAGCGACGCGAGTCGCGCGGCGTAGAACAACACGGCTTCGCGCGTGATGTGTTGCCACGTGCGCGCCTTGGAGCCGAATACCCAGACGCGGTTGGTCGCGTAGGCAAACGTCACGCCGCCAAACCACGCCATGACATTGGCTGACGCGTAGTCTATGCTCATGCCCCGCGTGAACAGCGCGTACATGCCGTAGTTGATCAGCGTCGTACCGCCCCCGAACACGACGTAAAGGATGAGCGGCCGGTACTTAATGAACTTTACTTTTATGTCCGATGCCTTGTTTGGCATAATTTATTTTTCCCAGTGCAGCAAATAGCGCCAATAGAGCAACCGTTTGACCGTCGCGCCCGGTATGTGTCGACGGGCCATACGCTTGATGTCGGTGAAGGTCATGTAGTGGTCTATATCCCCGTGCGCCTTCCACGCGGCTTCGGCCTCGGGATTGTCCGCCTTCTTGATCAGCTTGTTGCGCACGCGATTGGGCAGCGTGGCGTACCCCCAAACCGCGTAGTCCACAACCGACGATTCGCGCGGTATGTCGAGTATGATGAGGTGGCCACCCGGACGCAGCTTATCGCGCGCGAAACGCAGCAGCCACTCGAAGTTGAGGTGGTGCGCGGTCGCCGACGAGATGATGGCGTCGAACGTATTGTCGGCGAACGACATCTCGGTGATATTGCCGCATACGTAGGCGATGTTATCGGCCGCATTCTCGACGCCCGCGCGCTCGATCATCCGCTCGGACAGATCCACGCCAATCACCTTGACGCACCGCGCCGCGGCGAGTTTGGTCAGCGTACCTGTACCGCAACCGATGTCGAGACATACATCGGTCGTCGTAGGGATCATGGATATGATACGCGGATAATAGAAGGCGTTGTGATCGAAGCCGCCGCCGTCGCCTGCGTCGGCGATGCGGTCAAAATCGGACTTTACGCGTCTATAGTCATGCATAGGTCAAAGTTTCCTCGCGATCGTTTGATGATGCCGTTATTGACTCTATCGAACGATTAACGCAAAATATTGAGTTCAAGCCACGTGGCGACGCCATCCTCATCATGGCGACCGCACACCTCATCGGCAATCGCCTTGACTGCGGGTACGGCGTTGGCAGTCGCGACGCCCGTGCCGCAACGGAGCAACATGTCGAGGTCGGCGTGGTCATCGCCGAACGCAACGACGTCGGCAGGGTCGACGCCCAACCTGTCGCACAGCGCTTTGAGTGCCGTCCACTTACCCACGTCCTCACGCACGATCATGTGCCAGTAATCAGACTCGTTGCGGATGAAGCGCAGCCCCATCGACGCGTAATCGATGCCC
>CAYPOE010000369.1:0-1629 GCA_964412285.1 uncultured Eubacteriales bacterium
CAACCGGCGGTACTCCTGCAACCGAAACCCAATGAATCCTTCGATGTCGATATGGTACGTACGCTGCGGCTCGTTGCGCAAAAACTGTCGCAGTTTCTCGCGGATCAGCATCTTTCTGTGCGGATTGCCGCGTACCTGCTGTTGTGCGAGTGCAAATACTGCGTCGATCTGTTCGTCGTTATGGGCGCCCGTACTCTCCACCAATTTGCGCAACAGACCGCCTTCGTATTGCTGTATGATGACGTCCGTCAGTATATCAATAATATATTCAGCACCCTCGTCGGGATTATATTCTATATCGATGACATTGGTATCGCCTGTCGTGATACTCATGTCTGTATATCGGTTACTATGGGCGATACGCTCGCGCAGTTGCGCCGCGCACGTACCCGTGTTGGCGGTTATGGCTAATCGTTCCATTCATACACCTCTTGCTGTCTGTATTGCGCACTGCAAATATACGATATAACCCTCGCGAAATATATAATGTTTATCCGACAAGAGTCCTCGTGTTACATGATATTGTTATTCTCATTTCACGTCGGCTTTATACTATGGTTAATCTGTCGAAAAAATCCGTGCCAAGGTTCATAGACCCACGTTCTCATTACATCATATGCAGCGTCGGTTGATGCTGATTATTCATAGGTTTATACAGGTTTATATATTTCACGACGAGGCAAGATTTGCTATTTTTTGTTATGTATGATAAACTGAATAAAAAAGGACGTTGCAACATGTTTATAGATAACGATATGATCAACGCCGCCGTAACGTTGCGGCGCGCACTGCATCGCACCCCTGAGATGGCGTTCGCCGAACATACGACCGCCGCGCTCATCGCGGATGCGTTGCGTAACCTGGGATTATCGCCCGTCACGGGCATTGCGGGCACCGGCGTATCTTGCATCATAGACGGCGCGCACGACGGGCCTACGATCCTACTGCGCGCCGACATGGATGCGCTCTGTATTATAGAAGAAACGTCGCTGCCATACGCATCCACCACATCCAATACCATGCACGCTTGCGGCCACGACGTCCATATGGCTGTCGTCATGGGTACGGGTATGGCGTTGCTGCGCTGCCGACAATCGCTGCACGGCAAGGTCAAGCTCGTATTCCAGCCCGCCGAGGAGGGCGTCGGCGGCGCATTGCCGATGATCCAAGCGGGCGTCTTGGATGATCCGAATATCACCCGCGCGCTATCGCTGCACGTCATGCCGCACGTACCCACAGGTAGCATCGAACTGCTGAGCGGCGTACTCACCGCCACGCCCGCCGAGGTCGCGATACGCATCCACGGCGTCGGCGGACACGGCGCGCGTCCACATGATACGCGGGATCCCATCCTCATGGCAGCCACGTTTATTCAAGCCGCGCAGACCATCGTGTCGCGTTGGAACAATCCTATGACCCCTACGGTGGTCAGTTTCGGCTCCATCCATGCCGGTACGGGTGGCAGCGTGATCCCAGATTATGTAGACCTCCAGGGGACTGTACGCTGCTTGGACGTACAACACAGTCGCGACGTCGAACGGCGGCTGCACGAGCTGTTGACGTCGGTCACGGCGATGTACGGTGGCAGTTACACGATGGAATACCGCCCATACTATCCACCCGTCGTCA
>CAYPOE010000370.1:0-1617 GCA_964412285.1 uncultured Eubacteriales bacterium
TCGAGTCCTCTCGAGTGCGCCAAAACTTGTAGCGGGGCGATCATCATAGAAATCAAACCTGGTACCAACTTAAAACTCACCATGAACGCAAAGGACACAGATACGCCGATCGTGTTATCGTCGGTTCTGGAGTCATGTAATAAGGAGCGTTGTATTTGTTATGCTCCGACTCACCGTGGTGCATTATACAGATTCAATCATAACGAAACGTTTCAATTATCCTATGTGGCAGGAGGCGTCACGATCGTCTTCGATGCCAAGTTTCTGCGTAAGATGCGCAAGGGCGGTCTCAACTTCATAGAGGCGGAACGAATCGGCGACATCAGGCGTATACAAAATCGCCAAGATTTCCGGTTGTCCATTGCTATGAGTATTAAGATTGCCTATCCCCAGAAGATCAAGACAGTCACTGGCGAGGGCGACGACGCCGTAGTTCAGGTGGAGTATGGGCCGATGTTGTTCGAGTTCGTCATGACGACAGATCTGTCGGGCGGCGGCGTATCGTTTACGACCAACACGGAGTTTGAGAAGGACGACAAAGTTACCGTATTCATGAAGCTCAATAACGACGTAGACGAGGTATTCCAATCCGTCGTCATGCGCGTGACGACGCTTGACGATACAACGGCTCGGTTCAAATATACCGTGGGTTGTCGTTTCGAGTTGGACAAACCGCAGGATAAAGAACGGCTCGTACACTTCTGTTTCGAGAAGCAACGCGAGGCTGCGGGCAAACATCGCGATATAGGTACAAGGACATAAAAAAATATCAGGCTCGAGAGCCTGATATTTTTTTATGTCCTACTTGATCTACTTTGAATCTGCTCTCTACTTCTACTTTTGTATGCTCTGCACGCAATTGCGTGCGGTTTCGCAGATCTTTTGGAGTTCGTCCGGCGTAGGCCTGAAGTTGACGCGTATGCCCTCACCGAGCGGCTTGTAATGCAATGATTGCAGACGAGCCATCATCATATTGACTGCCTCGCCCGACCAGCCGTAGCTGCCAAATGCCAAGCCATACTTCTCTTTGGTGCTGTATGCGTCAATCGAGCCTAATACATCCCATATGGGCTTGACAGCATCTCGATTGAGCGTCGGACTGCCGACGAACAGGCACTGGCTCCTGCCGACAACTTGCATGATCTTGGGCAACGGCATATCCAGTACATTGATGAGCGTCGGCTCGATACCGGTCTGCCGCAGTCCGTCGTGGATGGCTTGCGCCATCATGCCCGTGTAGCCGTACGCCGACGCGTAGACGATGGCTGCGCCGCCCACCGCCTCAGGCTGCGACCAACTGCTGTAGGCATTCATGACGTCTTTGAACGTCGAGGTCAGCACGGGTCCGTGCGATACACAGCACACGTCGATGGCAAGTCCCTTGAGCTTCTCTATGCCCGCGAGTACGTAAGGCTTGAACGGCCCGAAGATCGCATCGTAGTAGCCGCGCAATGCGATCTCGTACGCATCGCGGTACGCGATGTGCGTATCGAGGATACGCGGCTCGCAGTAGTGTGCGCCGAATACGTCGCAGGTGAATGCGACGCGTTCCTCGGACATATAACTGAACATCGTGTCTGGCCAGTGCAGGAACGGTGCACTGATGAAGCGCAACGT
>CAYPOE010000371.1:0-1617 GCA_964412285.1 uncultured Eubacteriales bacterium
TAATAGCCCGATTTGTAAACGTCATACGCCGCCTTAAACTTATTGAATGCTGTGATCATCTCGGGCAATTCGAGTGTCTGCTCATACCGCGGGACGATGGCGTCTATTTCGGTAAACAAAGCGTCGATGATCTGCCGCGTCTTATCGTTTTGCGTCTTATCGATGGTCAGCATCATGGTGCGCACGTCGACGCGGATCATCTGAAAATTCGTGGCCATACGCGATATATCGCCGAGCGGTGTGACGGAATATTTATACAAGTGTTCCGACTGTTGCGCCATGTTGTTCATGGACGCGATGCTATATATACCGGCGCATGTGCTGATCAACGCGAGGGATATAAACCCCAAGATCAATTTATAGCGTATGCGCATGTTTCTCAGAATACCCATGCTGTATCCCTTTCGTTCATATAAGCCCTCGCAAAATCCGATGTGTTCTGCGAGGAGATCATGATTCACCATTGATGTACGGTAGTGTCTCATCGTTGATGATGAGCAACAGGCGATTTGTGCGAGCATCGTGGTCGGCGACAATCTCGTTCAACTGCGCCACGCCGAGCAGCATACGCCGCACCCGCTCCTCTACGTTGACGGGTACGCCCGATATGGCCGATTCATCCAAGTCGTAGACGTCTACGGCGCTGTCGACCAACAATGCGTAGTTGTCCACGGCGTCGTTGCCGTTCTTGAGTATGATCAACTGTGCGCCGGCGTCGTACGCATATGCATCGTAGCCCAATATGCACGCCGTATCGAGTACCGTGACAATCTTGCCGCGCATGTTGTACAAACCGCGCACATCATCCGGCACCAATGGCGTATGCGTGATGTAGGCGTTGCGGTTGATCTCGCGCGCCAGCGTCACGCGTATGCCGTAGTATTCGCCGCACAGGCGGAAACACAATACCTTCACACACCATCACCCCGTTTCTTGAGCAGACACGCGCGTATCGCCTCGATCATCGCAGCCTTGTTGATGCGGTGCGCGCACGCGTCGAACGGCGCATCGGCGTCGGGTGCGGCAGACGGCGTCAATGCGACGATGGGTATGTGCGACAATGCATCGTCCGAACGCACGCGCCGCAGCAGTTCGTGTGCCATGCCGCCGCGCGTATGCTCGACCGCGATGACGTCGCAATCGCCGCCGCGTGCGATGCACAACGCATCGTCGACGTTGTCGCACATCGTAGCCTGTGCGCCCGCCGTCTCCAAATACTGCATGACTATGGCTTGCATATACGGGGCAGGCGACAACAGCAATACGCGGCACGGTTTGGGCAACGGTGGAACGGTACAGTTGAGGCCGTCGACGCGTTCCAAGATGCCGAACAGGTCAATCACGATGTGCAGCTTGCCCTCAAGCAGCAGCGTGCCGAACAGTCCGCCTGCCGCGTGTTCGCAATCGATCTCGAATCGGCCGACTGCGTTGTCAGTGACGCCGCGCGCGAGGATGCCCACGTTGTGGCTCGCGAGCGACGGTAGGATCACGATGAGTTTCTCGCTCGTATACTCGGCGCGCCGCACGGGCAGATAATCCTCGGGGCGGATCACGCGGATCGTACGACCGCGGATCGTGACGTTCTCGGCGTCGCAGATGCGTTCTAGATAGGCGCGG
>CAYPOE010000372.1:0-1591 GCA_964412285.1 uncultured Eubacteriales bacterium
GAGCCTATTGCTCATCTCAATCACGGCCTACGTCAATACCAAACGCGCTGTCGTTCACAAGTAACCCTATGAGCCTACTCTCGTTATTTCTCACATTCGCGCAAGTCGGTATTCTCACGATCGGCGGCGGCCTCGTGAGCATCCCCATCGTGCAGCAGTACATCGTCGATGCGGGGTACATCTCGCACGAGATGTTCTACAACATGATTGCGATCAGTGAGTCGACGCCCGGGCCGATTGGCATCAACCTCGCGACCTACGTCGGCTACGTCCAGCACGGCATACCTGGCGCACTCGCCGCGACGCTCGGCGTGTGCGTACCGGGCTTCCTCATCGTCTGCCTGATCAGCCTCATCTTCACGCGCATCGCGGGGTATGCGGGTGTGCAGCGCGTGATGACCGACATGCGCGCCGTTGCATACGGACTCATCGCCGCCGCGTGTGCGTCGGTGTTGTACATCACGCTATATAAGCCGGGCGTTGAGGTGCTGCCTGTCGTATTGTTCGTTGTACTCACGGCACTCAATCTCAAGTTCAACTGGAATGTACTCGTGTTCATCGGAGTTGGCGCACTCGGCGGACTGTTGCTGTAAGAGCGCAAACACCCAAAACAAACAACCGGCGAGTTCGCCGGTTGTTTGTTGTTTGAGATACCCATATTCCCCTAAGATCGTGTTCTACAGGAGTGTCATTGTCTTATGTATCGGTTGCGCGATTAGCAGTTGCAGCCGCAGTTGTCGGTGCCGCCTGTGAGCAGTCCGCCGCCGAATAATACTATGATGAGGATTAAGAAGAACACTGTGCAGGATATAGTAAACATCACACCATCTGCTTTTTGAGTGTATAAGCCATATGCTTCAGCGCGCCCATGCGTTCCATGTATCTGGTACGCGCGGATTGCCACAGTTTGGTCATAACTGCCGGAGGCTCCTGTCTCTTCCGCTGTTCGGTGATCAGCGCGACGGCGACGCTGTACAGCCGTTCGGCGTGGGTTAACTCCTCGATGCCGTTCTCGTACATGGCCTTAGCCGCTGCAAGATACTGCTCGTGTGCCTCTAACGCACCAGCAAAATATCCTTGGGCGTCGGCAAACTCATCATCAATCTTTGCGATCATCGTCTTAATGATTTCCATTATCAGCACCTCTTACATATATCGTACAGCCGATCGATGTCCTCGACGCCGAACCCTACCTCGCCGATCAGTGGCAGTGGCTGCATAATCTTACCCTGCCTTAGTGCGGTATCGCGCAGCATCTTGTACGCCTTGTCGAGATCGATCTCGCCGTTGCCTGTGTAGCGATACTCTATGATCGGATGCTCATGCGCGTCGTCGTCATCGGCGTACCGCGTGACCTCCGCGCTCGGCTCGTTGTATATGCCCAACTGCGTCAGCATCTGCGCGTATCGTTTGATCATGTTGGGCAGCTGTCCTACGTACTGCGCTACGCCGATGCTGATGATCCACTTGCGGTAGTCGGTCAGCTTGGCGGTAAACTCGGCGTCCACGTAGTCTGCGAGGGCCTGTTGTAGCTTATCTATCGTCATGTCACACCTCCATGATGTATGTAGAGGCCGTCACACCCACGGCC
>CAYPOE010000373.1:0-1586 GCA_964412285.1 uncultured Eubacteriales bacterium
CGCGCTCGTGGTTTGCGTGAGATTGATGACCTGCCGCACGTACCCAGAATCCACCGACGCGCCCGCCAACAGCAGCGAACTCTGCGTCAGACTGCCGCCCGTCTTGTGCATACTGACCGCGACCATGTCCGCACCCGCGGCCATGCCGCTGATGGGCCCGCCTTCGCCGAACGATAGATGCGCGCCATGCGCTTCGTCGACGAGTACCTTAACGCCGTGCGCGTGTGCGATACGCACGATCTCGCGCAGATTCGAGCACACGCCTTCGTACGTCGGGTTGTTGACGAGTACGGCCTTGGCCTCGGGGTGACGCGCCACCGCGTCGGCAAAGTCATGTACCGACATACCGAGCGGTATGCCCACGTCGTTGTTGATGCCCGGGTTGATGTAGACGGGGATCGCGCCACAGATGACGAGCGCGTTGATTGCACTCCTGTGAACGCTGCGCGGCAGAATCACCTTGTCGCCGCGTTTGAGGCACGACATGAGCATGGCTTGCACTGCGCCCGTCGTACCGCTGACCATGAAGTATGCGTCGTGCGCGCCGAACGCCTGCGCCGCGAGGAGTTCAGCCTCGCGGATCACGGATACGGGGTGGCAGAGGTTGTCGAGCGGCTTTTGTGAGTTTACATCGGCGCGCAAACAGTCGCGCCCCAAAAACTCCGTCACGTCGGGTACGCCGCGTCCGCCCTTGTGGCCGGGTACGTCGAACGCTACGACGCGGTTGAACCTATGTAACAGCAACGCCTTGTGCAACGGCGCGTCGTCCTGTGTGAGATGTGCAATTGTCTTGATGGTCAATCCTTCTGTGTAACCTCCTGATGAGTTTTGTGTTAATAGATATTCTGCCCCGAAAAGATCTCAATCATTTCACGACGCAGTCGATCAGTGACCTCGAGCCGCGCCTTGGGTAAGAGTTCGTATGCGTCCTGATTGAACAAGTAGTTCTGTAGCTCGATCTCTTTGATCAGCATCTTGGTGTGAAAGATGTTGCTCTGGTAGACATTGACGTCGATCGCATCGTAGCGCGTCAGCGTGCCTTTGTCGATGAAGTCCTGTATCGAACGGATCTCGTGGTCGATGTAGAGCTTCTTGCCGCCCGTATCGCGCGTAAAGCCGCGCACGCGGTAGTCGATCGTGATGATGTCGGAGTCAAAGCTGCTGATCAGGTAGTCGAGCGCAGACAACGGCGAAATCGTACCGCACGTCGACACGTCGAGGTCGACGCGGAACGTCGTGATCGAATTGTCAGGGTGCGACTCGGGGAATGTATGCACGGTGACGTGCGACTTGTCGAGGTGCGCAAGTACGTCGCGCCCCGGGAATATGCCTTGGTTGCACGACTCGTCGATGGATTCGACTGTGAGGTTCTCCTCGGAGATCAGCACAGCGACGGACGCGCCTTGCGGCTCGTAGTCCTGTTTGGATATGTTGAGCACCGTCGCCCCGATCATCGAGGTAACGTCGCAGAGTATGTTGGTCAGACGCGCAGAGTTGTACTGCTCGTCAATGTATCGGATATAGTCCCGTTGCTCACGCTCGCTCTTGGCATAACATACATCGTATATGTTAAAGCTCAGCGATTT
>CAYPOE010000374.1:0-1571 GCA_964412285.1 uncultured Eubacteriales bacterium
TAGTTGTATGGTCATGATGGTATTGTAGCATGATTTACGGGAAATGTCCACTCCCATTACGACGTAGTGCTTGCATTCTTTTGCATAACGTGGTATAATCGGATTATATGACAGCCGCATGGACATAGTTTGCTTGACGCTGACCTGCGGCGATGGATCGGCTGTAGCCGGTCATATAAAACTATATCGGCATACGGAGCGCGTTGCGCATGATACCTGCGGGTAAAATATCTGCAAGGCCGCGTATGTCAACGGAGGAGAATTATGGCAGTCATTTCCATGAAGCAGCTGCTTGAGGCCGGCGTACACTTCGGCCATCAGACGCGCCGCTGGAATCCCAAGATGAGTGAGTATATCTTCACAGAACGCAACGGGATATACATCATTGATCTGCAAAAGACGGTCAAGAAGATCGAGCAGGCGTACAACTTCCTGCGAGACGTCGCCGCGTCGGGGCAGGACATCCTGTTTGTCGGCACCAAGAAACAGGCGCAGGACGCCATTGCCGAAGAATCCAAGCGCGTCGGTATGTACTATGTCAACACGCGTTGGCTCGGCGGTATGCTGACCAACTTCAAGACCATCCGTCAGAGCATCAATCGACTGTACCAGCTCGAAAAGATGGAAGCCGACGGTACGTTCTCGCTGCTGACCAAGAAAGAGGTACTGCGTCTGCGCAACGAGATGCAGCGTCTCGACCGCAACTTCAAGGGCGTCAAAGAGATGAATCGTATGCCCGGCGCACTGTTCGTCGTCGATCCCAAGAAAGAACACATCGCGATCCTCGAAGCGCGCAAGCTCGGTATTCCCATCGTCGCCATCGTCGATACCAACTGCGATCCCGATGAGGCTGACTACGTCATCCCGGGCAACGACGACGCAATCCGCGCGGTCAAGCTCATCGTTGAGACCATGTCCAACGCCGTCATGGAGGGCAAGCAGGGCGAAGCGTTGACCAAGGAGCAGGAGCCTGACAAGGATGAAGTCGCCGAGGTCGAGGAAGGCAAAGAGTAATTGAGCCGCGCGTATGCGCCGCTTACTATATAGGATTTGAACCATCATTAAGATGATCGAAAATGATCCAAAACAATCGAAAGGGTGACATAGAATGATTACAGCCGAGGCTGTTAAGGAGTTGCGAGAGAAGACCAATGTCGGCATGATGGACTGCAAGAAGGCGCTGACAGAGGCAAATGGCGATATGGAGAAGGCCATGCTGATCCTGCGCGAGAAGGGTCTGGCGACCGCCATCAAGAAACAAGGACGCATCGCGAGTGAAGGTACTGTCACGAGCTACATTCACGCGGGCGGACGCATCGGCGTGCTGCTCGAGGTCAACTGTGAGACGGATTTCGCCGCCAAGTCGGCCGAGTTCCAAGAACTCTGCAAGGACGTCGCGATGCAGATCGCCGCTGCCAAGCCGCAGTACGTGCGTCGCGACGAGGTACCCGCCGAGCTGATCGAGAGTGAGAAGTCGATCCTGCGCACGCAGGCGCTCAACGAGGGCAAGCCCGAGAAGATCGTCGACCGCATGGTCGCTGCGTGAGCTGGCTCCTCGCCTTCGTCGGCTT
>CAYPOE010000375.1:0-1538 GCA_964412285.1 uncultured Eubacteriales bacterium
TACGAGGTCGCGTTGAGTATGCCGGACAAGCGGTGCGCGTACGGCAAGGCGCGTCTGCGTGTGACTGACGGCGGCGTCGTCGCACAGCGGTTTACACAAACGCAGTGCTTTACGCAAGTGTATCGTGAATCCTTGCGCGACGTCGCACGACGGTGTATGGACGATGGCTTTGCGCAACTCACGGCGTGGGATGATACGTATGAGTACGGCGTACGCGTGGGCAAGCGCGGTACCGTGCTCTACAACCGCCGCCGCTGCGTCACGCCACCCAAGCGCGTCACGTCGCACGACAACGCACGACAGTCAGCCTTGGAATCAGGCGTCTATGTACCGATCCTGACCGATATGGGCGTATGCGACGCCGAGGGCAACGTCATCAAGGCGCAGAGTGGCAAGTTCCGACAGATCAGCCGCCTCTGTGAGATCATCGGCGAGTGCGTCGGGGAGGATGTGTCGTCGCTGCGCATACTCGACGTAGGGTGCGGCAAGGGGTACCTGACGTTTGTGTTGCAGCACTACTTCACGCAGGTGCGACGCATCGATACGACGCTGCACGGCATCGACGTGCGGCAAGACGTAGTCGATCGCTGCAACGCGGCTGCCGTACGGCATACGCTATCAGGGATCACATTCGAGGTCGCCGACATCAACCACTACGACTGCGCGGGTTACGACATGGTGCTGTCGCTGCACGCTTGCGATACGGCGACGGATTACGCGATCTATAATGCGATTCGGGCGAATGCGAAGTATATACTCTGCGTACCGTGCTGTCAGCACGAGTTGCGCGATATGAAATCCGATGCGTTTGCGATCTTGTCGCGCTATGGCATCGTGCAACGGCGCGTCAATGCGTTGCTCACCGATGCGATGCGTGCCAACTTGCTTATGTATTGCGGCTATCGTACGCAGATGCTCGAGTTCACCGATCCCACGGATACGGCCAAGAACATCCTGATCCGCGCGGTACGTCAAAACGTAAGCCATCCGACGCGACAGACTGCGTTGTGCGAGGTCGACCGCACGATCGAACAGTTCGCCGTGGAGCCGACGTTATATCAACTCATCAAGAACATCAAGAATATGGATTCGGAATCGGTATGACATTTGTATATCCCAAGGACGATGCAATCGCCGTCGCGACGCAATCGCTCGAGACCATCGGCGTGGCGGTGACGGGGCAGACGCCGCTGTCGAGCGGGTACGGCGTCAAGTTGCACTGCGAGGCTGACAAGGCGTTCAACGTCGTCGTGTATTTTAAGAAAGAGAAGTCGTCGTCCATCGTATTCGAGGGCGCGTCGATGCAATATGCCGAACGGTTTGCGGCCACGTTGTCGCCATCAAGTAACGGCAGTCGTGCGGTAACAGCATCAGAGCCGCGCATCGGTACCGACGAATCGGGCAAGGGCGACTACATAGGCGGTCTCTGCGTAGCGGCCGTGTACGTGTGCGAGGATACCGAATTCGAGCTGCGCGCGATCGGTGCGTGCGACAGCAAACGCAATACCGACGAACGCAATCTGACGTTGGCGACGCAG
>CAYPOE010000376.1:0-1528 GCA_964412285.1 uncultured Eubacteriales bacterium
CCATGAGACTTTTCTGGCGCTGTGCAGGATTGGTCACTACACCAAGACGGCGCAGCATCTGCACATCACGCAACCTGCCGTATCACAACACATCAAGCATTTGGAAGAATACTACGGTGGCAAACTGTTTGTATATCGCGATAAGACGCTGACGCTGACTGCGCGCGGCGAACGGCTGCGGGATTTCGCGCTGACCATGCGCGCGGACAGCGAACACCTGCGCACACTGCTGCTCGACGACACCTTGGACGTCAGACCCCTTCGCTTCGGTGCGACGCTGTCCATCGGGGAGTTCGTATTGCCCGATATACTCGGGCAGCTGTTGCGTGCGTATCCCCACGTCCACATCACCATGCCCGTGGACAACACGCGGGTTCTGCTCGAGAAGCTGCGCGACGGCGAGATCGACTTTGCATTCATAGAGGGCAGCTTCGACAAGTCGGCGTATGGCTGTGCGCTGTTCTCCGCCGAAGAATTCATACCCGTCTGCGGCGCGGCGCACCCGCTGGTCGGGTTGGATGTTTCGCTGTTTGCATTGTTGAACGAACGGTTGATCCTCCGCGAGAGGGGTTCGGGTACGCGAGAGGTACTCGAACAACTGTTGCGTGAACACAATTTGAGCGTAGGCGGATTCGAGCGCGTGTGCGAGATCGGCAACATGAGCGCCATCAAACGTCTGGCGGCCGATAACCTCGGCGTTACGTTCCTCTATCGCGCGGCCGCGCAGTGTGAGCTTGCGAGTGGGGAACTCATCGAACTGCATGTACAGGGCTTCCCCGTCGGTCGGGAGTTCAACTTTGTATGGCTCAAGAACAGTCTGCATCAAAGGGAATATCTGGCGTGGCTCGCATATTTCAAGATGTTGCGGCAAGGGTAACGCGACAACCGTGCAACGGGTTATATTGCGCAAATCTGCGGTTCGCAGCGTTGGATCGCATATTTTGGACGCCTCGATATGCCGATGCGTTTGTCATGTCGAAATCGCCGCGGATGCGCGTCGCCCGCATAGGATGACGATTATCACGTTGACTAGTAGGCTACATATCATATATAATATAGATGTGAACCTACATACATCAAGTATGAGGCGACAGAAAGGGATGTACTATGACGATTAACCTATCCATCGTAGGCGCGACAGGCAATGTCGGCAGCACGTTCCTCACTGTGATTGAGGAGATGAAGATACCGTACGATAACCTTACGCTGTATACCTCAGCGCGCAGTGCGGGTAAGGTTATCGCCTACCAAGGCAAAGACTATACATGCGTCGAGTTAAACGAGGACGCATTCCCCGACGCTGATCGGTATGACGTCAACATCGCGCTGTTCTCGGCAGGCGCCACGGCATCGAAACAGTATGCGCCGATCGCGGCCAAGAAGGGCTTCACTGTGATCGACAACTCGAGCGCATGGCGCATGGAATCCAACGTGCCGCTGGTCGTACCCGAGTGCAACGCGGCCGACGCGCTTGACGCACCCATTGGCATCATCGCCAACCCCAATTGCTCGACGATTGGCGCAGTCG
>CAYPOE010000377.1:0-1528 GCA_964412285.1 uncultured Eubacteriales bacterium
CGCCCGTGAGCCGCTTCATGATCGTGGAGAGGTTGTTGTTGATCGTGGACAGGTAGACCTCGAGCGTGCCCCCCACAAGCTCGCGGTCGTTGTCCAGCTCGTCCGTCACGCGGATCAGGTGGTCGTACACGTCCCGGAAGTAGATGAGGTGGTCGTTCGCGACCAACTCGCTGTCGCGGTTGGTCAGCTGGTTGAAGACCTCGCGGGCAGGCGTGATCGCCCGGCGCAGCCCGATCAGCTCGCGCTTCAGCGCGAAGAGGCGCTCCAGCGTCCATGTCGTCGGCTTGCGCACGACATCGTCCTGGAGCGCGTCGATCTCGTCCTCGATCCGGTCCAGCACCGGGAAGTAGGCGTCCACGACCCCGTCGGCGATGGAGTAGAGCAGGAAGTCGTAGAGCAACCCGCAGATGAGTCCTACGAACCCCCCCTCGAATCCGCCGCGCAGCACGGCTACGCAAATCACCATGCCGAATAGCACGTTGGGCGTTGCGACGAGGCGCAACGCGTGACCCACCGTGGTTTGGAATGCGGCGAGGATAAACGCGAAGATGATGTAGAATACGTATTGCATTATTCGCCCTCCGGCTCCGAACGCTCCGACTGTTGCTGCTTGTATTCGACGATGGCGTCGGTATTAAGAGCGTCGTCGTACGGCTGGTCGGGCGATATGATGAACACCTCGGTGATCTTGCCGAAATTCACGGCAGGCTTGACGATCGCAGTCTGCGTCATGCCGGTCGAATCATAGATGATCTCGGTGACTTCGCCGATGAGCAGACCCTTCTTGTTATAGATCGTACCTACGCCGCTCGTCTCGAGCGTATCGCCAACCATGACGTTGCCGCCCTTCTCAATGTACGTCATGCGCAACAGACCCTCTTCTTTGAGCAATGTGTCGCCTTCGACGACGCAGATGTCGCGCGTACGCGTGACGAGACAGCCGATGGCTCTGCCGAGTTCAAGGATCGAGATGGCGCGAGACCAGTTGGTGCCGACCTCATAGATGTGTCCGACCAAGCCTACGTCGGTGGCGACCTCCATGTTGACGTCGACGCCTGCCGCACGCCCTTTGTCGAGCGTGAAGGTATAGAACCACGTACCCGGATCGCGCGCAATGACTTCAGATGAGATGGCCGTATAGTCGAGTCGCTCCTTGAAGTCGAGCATGACGCGAAAACGCTGGTTCTCGGAACGATACGTCTCGAGTTCGCGCGTCTGCGCCTGTAACTCAACGACCCGTTGGTTCAGTGTGGCATTCTCCTTGCGCAGCGTATCGAGGTCGGTGAAGTAGGTGAACATGCCACCCACGCCCGTAGTGACGGAATTGAATAACTTCTGCACAGGCATGAGGATCGCGCCTGTGACGTCCTCGGCCGCCGACAATCCCTGGCGTTTGGTCGTAAAGACCGTCATGATGGCCAGTATGATGACAGTCACGATCATAAGTAAGATAAAATATTTATTCGTAAAGAGCTTGCGCATTCGCTACACCCAAAGAGTTATATCGAGAGTTATATCAGTAGGCCAT
>CAYPOE010000378.1:0-1527 GCA_964412285.1 uncultured Eubacteriales bacterium
ACCCATCCGATGATTCAGCAGCACAGGGACTGGATCCTCGATCGACAGCGCGATCTCGAAGTGCAGGATTTCTTCGCGTCGGATGTTCTGGACGGCGACTGGCGACCCCTCGCCGAGAAGATCCGCGCCACACTGGACGGATACACCGGTCGGCTCGGAATTCACGGACCGTTTTGGGGTTTCAAGATCGATTCCCATGACACCGAGATACGCGCAGTGGTGCGCAAACGCTTCATGCAGGGTCTCGACGTATGCGCGGCGCTCGGCGCCACTCAGATGGTCATCCATTCGCCTTACACGACCTGGGATCACAACAACCTCGACATGTACCCGGCAGCGCGCGCAGGCGTCGTGGAGCGCGTCCATGCGACGTTGCGGGACGTGGTGCTGCGCGCCGAGGACATGGGCTGCGAACTGGTCATTGAAAACATCGAGGACAAGGATCCCGCCATCCGCGTCGATCTCGCCAAAAGCTTCGGCAGCAAGGCCGTAAAGGTCTCGATCGACACGGGCCATGCGCATTATGCGCACGTCTCGACCGGCGCGCCTCCGGTCGACTTCTATGTCACCGCAGCGGGGGCCGAACTGCATCACGTCCACATCCAGGATACGGAGGGTTACGCCGACCGTCACTGGCTCCCGGGGGAAGGTACGATTCGATGGGAAGGCGTGTTCCGCGCCCTCGCCGAGCTCAAATCATCACCACGGTTGATCATGGAAGTTCGCGATCAGCGGAGCCTGCTGACGGGCTTCGACCATCTGGCCCGGCTGGGGCTGGTCGATTGAGTGTACGAAATCGGAGCCGCCGCCTCCGGGCGGCGCGCTCTCATGCGCGAGAGCGACACAATCAGCATTCACGCTCGGCGTATCCGCAGTCATTCGTAGTGCAAAGGCGAGACTGCCTTATAAATTCGGGCTTGAATCTGATCGAGTGGGTCGCGGCAAATCTCACCGTGGATGGATTGTCTTTTTCGCCCTGCCCTCCGCGACCTTGGGTCCGTTGGACGAGACACTATCGTTTGCGTACTTGAGCGCAAAGGCGAAGAGCTTTTGCAATGCGCGACGCTCCACCTTTAGAGCTTCAAGTTCAGCTGCGATTGCCTTTGCTCCTGTCGGCGATGCAAGAGCCGATATGGCCCCGCAGCGGCCGTTGAGCCCCTTGATCTGCCTGCGTGCAGCGGCCGCCCTCTTGCGCTTCTGACGGGCAACCTTGTGACCCTCCAGCAGCTTGTCGAACTTGCGCGCACGTTTGTCGCTCATGTGATTCATCTCGCGTTCTGCCGCGCTATCTTGGGGCCCAATGTCACCATCGGGACGCAAAGTGTCGAGCCGGGCAGCAAGCTTCCGATTGACGCTAAACCACATCTACAGCCCAGCGATCATCCGTCGATGCATTGGTCGTGACGCGTACGCCAGGAACGGCAGGGGGACGCGTGCCCCTCTGCCGCTCCCGTCGTGGATGCACTTTCACTTCGCCTTGAGCAGATCTTCGACGTCGAGGCGAACACGAACGGCCGGTTCGGGTGG
>CAYPOE010000379.1:0-1509 GCA_964412285.1 uncultured Eubacteriales bacterium
GGGCGGCGTCGATATGTCTGCCGCTGTATCGTTGGGACGACGCGTAATCTGGGCATTATCGATACCAGGACGTACCGCCCCCATGTCTGCAGCACTTATCATCTCACGTGAGATACTCGGACATATTGCATCGCACATGATATAGTAGTTTCCATTAAACAGCTCAACTCAAACAAACCTAACCAATCTCGCGATTACAGAGTTTAATAGAAATATTTTCATAACACATTCAGGGGGTCTTTATGAACCTTAACGATACACGCATCGGATTTGCACTCTGCGGATCGTTCTGCACGATTGGCGCAGTGTTGCCCGTGATGGCCGAACTTGTCGAGCGCGGCGCGTCGGTCACGCCCATCATGAGCGCCGTCGCGTACGGTACCGACACGCGCTTCGGCACGGCACACGCACTCGTCAGCGACGTCGAACGCATCACGGGGAAACGCGTCCTACACACATTGCCTGAAGTCGAGCCCATCGGTCCGCGACATCTTCTCGACGTACTTGTCATCGCACCCGTTACGGGCAATACGCTCGCCAAGTTGGCGAACGGCATCAGCGACACGTCAGTCACGTTCGCAGCCAAAGCGCACTTGCGCAACGCCATGCCGCTCGTGCTGTCGATCTCGACCAATGATGGTCTGTCGGCCAACGCGGCCAACATCGGCAAACTTGCCAATACCAAGTACATCTACCTCGTACCGTACACACAAGATGAACCCATCGCCAAGCCTGCGTCGGTCATGTCCGACACATCGCTGATCATATCCACGATTGAGTTAGCGCTGTCAGGTAAACAACTCCAGCCGATGCTCATTCACTAATCCGCGATCTATGATCTGCAAATTTTGCATAACCCGGCGGATGTCGCCGGGCTTTTGCTCTTTCTCGCCCCCATATGATGTTGTTGATGGGGTTCTTACTACCATATGACGTTGTTGATGCTTACCACCATATGACGTTGTTGATGCGACGATGATGCGTGAGAAAATCCGTGCCATTGACACGCATACATGCATTGTCGCCGTCGCCGATCGTGATCGCCGCGTTGCAGCCGAGCTGCTCCATGAGTTTGCCGCCGTCCCTCGCCGTGATGCCGCGGTGGCAGAGTACGACGATGAGCCCGCTGTTCGTGATGATCCCCGCCATGGTACGCGGCTGCTTGTCGATGCACGCGTCGCCCACGAAGCCCTCCTCAATCGCGCGGTACGGTAGCACACTCATGCCTGATACCGCACAGCGTAGATTGTTTTGGCGATTGTGGGCATAGACGTCGGCGACGGCAGCTATGACGCCGTGACCGTTGTTGTACATCATGAGCGTACCTGCAGGCTTGCCGTACGGCTGGACGTTCGAGATGACCCTACCCATGCTCACGAGTATCCCTTTGGGATACGTCGTATGGTCGGCACGCATACCGAAACGGCCGCCGTTGGCGTAGCTGTGGAATACCTTGTGCGGGCTGTCGTCCACACTCATCGCGAGGATAGTTGGCGACACTAGTACCGC
>CAYPOE010000380.1:0-1508 GCA_964412285.1 uncultured Eubacteriales bacterium
TCGACCTCGGGCAGCATGACGTCGAGTATGATGCAGTCCGCGTCGCACGGCGCATCGCCGCACAGTTTCTGCAACGCCTCGCCGCCGCTGTGGATGCAGACGACACGATAGCCCTCGAGTTCGAGGTAGTCGCGAATCAGCGCACATATCTCGCGGTCGTCCTCAATGATGTAAACCGTATCAGTCATCATTCACCTTCCTGTATCACGTTATATCGCGTTTTCGCCTGCGGATCTCGCCCACGGCAAACTGATCAGGATCGCGCATCCACTGCCGTCGCCTGGAGCGGCCCAGATGCGTCCGCCCATGCCTTCGACCAACTGCTTACAGATGGCCAGTCCCAATCCGCCCCGACCGCCGTCACGCGCCGCATTGCTCTGATAGAATCGCTCAAAGATGTGCGGCAACGCATCATCGGATACACCCGAACCATTGTCGCGGAACTCCAAGATCACGCCGCCGCGCATACCGCGCGCCACGATGCGCAATCGCCCGCCTCGCTCGGGCAGATACCGCAGCGCGTTCTCGATGATGTTCTGTGCGACGCGCCCGAACTGCGCCCCATCCACGTCGGCGTACAGCGGCGCAGATGTCTCGGCGACGATGTCGTATCCACGCGACGCAAACATCGCGGCATACTCGTCTGCAAGGTCGCGCGCAAACGCAGCCATATCGGTGCGACGCAAGTCGAACGGCAGCTGTCGCAGGTCGAGCTGCGCGTACAACAATAGGTCGTCGAGCATGTCGCAGAGTTCGTTGGTCTTGTGTAGTGCGGTCGCGATGTATTTCTCCTCGCAGCCGCGTTCGGCCGCGACGCCGTCGGCGACGCCCTCAAGGTATCCCTTGATGATTGCAATGGGTGTCTTGAGGTCGTGCGACAGCGCGGATACCAAGAAGCGGCGATTGTCATCGTACCCCTGCTGCGTATATGCCATGTCCTGCAAACGCACGCGCATTCGCTCTAACGCGCACGACAGTTCGGCAATCGCACCGTCGCCCATCGACGGAATCACGGTGTCGAGGTCGCCGTCGGCCATGTCGGATGTACGCCGGATGAGTTCGCGCACGGGTACAATCACAGATAGTCGCAACTTGCGCACGAACATGTGGTGGATCACAAGCAGCGTCAACGCGAATACGCCCGCCCCGACCGCCGTCGCATACACGATGTAGTGCGAACCGATGGCCATGGCGAACATCTCACGCGACGTAGGAAAGACCATCACGCACAGGTAGACGAACGCCAATACCGCCGTCGCCGCCGCGCAGAATGCGGCGAGCACCGCAATGATATACCGAAACAGCACACGTACGTCACTGAACATGGCGAATTATATGCGACGACGCTCGAACAGTAGACTGCCCGCGCCGAATGCCAGCGTCCCCGCGCCGCACAGCAACAGCAATACGCGCAGTGCCTTCTGCACGTTGACGAAGTCAGCGATGAGCAGGTTGTACCAGTGGAAGGTCGACGTGATGAGTACGCTGCTGATGCGTGGGAACAGCAG